>DFZE01000124.1:0-15115 GCA_002382065.1 Desulfobacteraceae bacterium UBA4064 | reverse complement strand
AGCAGGGAGGGAATAGGCCTTTTGGGGGCCATTCCCGACTGATAACGCAACGAAATTATTTTTCTGAAGGTCTATAGCTTTTTCTTCTGAATACCTGTCGTTGCAACCCTGAGATGAATAGATTTTCAGTTTGAGACGCCGGGAAATCATTTTCATCCATTGGGGCGGACAAATGGCTCATGGCAAATTTCGGAAAAGCGGAGAGGTATGAGCGGATCTCGGAAGTCGGTTGTACACCCTTCTTCGAAAAGCGCCGTCAACCGCAAATCAGAGGATGGCCGGGATCGGACCACGACACATACGCCGCCACTTATCGCTGCTTCCTTCCGGACCTGACGAGGTTCATGGGTGTATGTTACGCGGCGACCGGTCAGTCTGAGTCGCGGTTTTCAGGCAGTATTCCTCGGAAGGGAATTCAGCCCCGCATAAGCGGATTTCGGGTACAGGGCACCGCTGGCTCCCCGCCTAGTACAACCTGCGTTACTATAGCGAAAAAAAGAATATTATCAAGAAAAAAGCACTATTTTTTTTTCAACCGGTCCCGCCATGTGCATGCCTGTTTATTTATTGGAAGCATCACCTTGCTGACATCACGGGCGATTTCCGAAGTATAAAATGCACAGGGATCTTCCGCCCGGGCCATTTCCAGAATCCATTTCTGATCGCGCCTTCGGCAGACAATGTATAATTCGACAATGGCGCTTTTCATGCCTTCTCCGCGGAATATGGTCACCGGCTGCCCGACCTGTCGAAGCCGATCGGCAATTTGAATACCACAATTGGCGGAGATGATCCGTAAAACCATCATTCCAAATGCCAGTTTTTTTTCAACCAGAATACCAACCACATTTCCTGTGGCAAAACCAAACGCATAAAACAGAACCAGGATCGGAGATTCCTTGATACGCAACACCACCGTACTGACTATGGATATCCATATGATCACCTCGATCAGTCCCAGAAAAAATGCCAGAATTGTTCTTCCCTGAACGGTAGCGATGGTTCTGACTGTGCCAATGGAGACATCACAGACCCTGGCAAAAAAAATAACGATTCCTGTCAAAAGAATATTGCTATCCATTTTGTTTACCGTGAAAATGCATTCCATATTGAGATATGAGAGCCGTCCAACGCCTTCTCAGGCTGAAGGCTGTTAGGGCCGTTGGCGGCGTAGAGACAAGGCATGCCTTGTCTCTACAATCGTTCTGTCATTTTCATTCTTGGGGACGACCAACCCTCTGATCATGATCCGGGTGTAAATCAACCCCGTTGTACATGTCACCTGCTATGGATTCCGGCGTTCGCCGGAATGACGAAACCTTGCATTTATAAGCAGCTTCTCTGCAACCAGTTTGAATTACACCCTCATGATCGTTAACCGTGCAGCCAAACCGCTTTTCGGTGCCGGAACCGTGATTTATTTTGTTGTATTGCGCTGGATGGCATACAATCCCCGGCCGGCCCGGATAATTTTGTCCATCTTGCCCAGGCGGTAAAGAACATTGCGTATTTTTTTTTCGCCGTATCCGGTCAGATTCATGATTTCGTTCACCGTTACCGGTTTGTCAGACTGGTTTATGGCATCATAAACAACCTGAAACGCAGCAGGTATATTGACTTTTGATTCTTGCGGTTCATTATTGGTGACACGCTGGTTTTTCCGCCCACTCAATGCATCTTCCCGGATCAGTTTCTCAATCTGATCGATGCGAATCATGAGTTGATCAAAATCTTTTCGGGTCGGAATGTCATAGCGCTTGATAAAAAATTTGATCATCGCATCAAAGCTGGGTGATTTTCCCTTTTTTCTGGTCATTTTCAACTCCTTCCAGCCTTCGCTATATAACCAACCGGATGGCTGACCCCGAATCCTCTTTTTATAGCTTTTCAGATATTGATTTTTTTGGACCTGTTCGCCTGGCTTCCGGATGATGCTGCGTAACGGTGTCGCTATTAAATCATCCTGTGGACTGTCCGGAAACCCGAATCCGTCGGTCTTTTGATCGCATCCGCCTGATAGCAGGGGCCATGATTTCACCGATCAGGGTGGAATAATCCATTCCAGCCGCCTCACTGATGAGACACAAATCCGACCATCCCGGTGTCAGGCCGGGAAGGGGATTGCATTCAATAAAATGAATATGATTTTTATCATCCATCCGGAGGTCAATACGGGCGACATCCCGGCACCCCAGAGCAAAAAATGCATTTCTGGCAACCTGTTCGAGGCTTTTCATCAGGTGGTAATCCACCTTTGCCGGAACCTCGTATCTGACCGCATTGGTAACAGCCAGTTTGTGCTCAAAAGAATATACATGATATCGGTCAGTTGTATTATTGAATACCACCTCCATCGGTGGCAATACCCTCGGACGGACCTCGCCCAAAAGACCCACTGTGAATTCCCGCCCATGTAGATATTCTTCGACCAGAACAGATTGATGATATTTGGAAATCATGTTTTTGGCGAGTTGTCGAAGCTGATTTTCATCTTCGACGACACTGAATCCCATGACACCTTTCGAGCTGCCTTCTGCAACCGGTTTTAAAATGACGGGAAATTTCAGATCCTTGGGAATCCGTTCATTGCCGGTTCGCATGACCATAAAACCGGCCGTGTGGATACCCACTTCACGAACCATTTTCTTTGCCAGGACTTTATCCAGACAGATGGACAGGGTGGCCGGATCTGATCCGACATAAGGTATTGACAGCAACTCGAGAATCGAGGGTATCTGGGATTCACGGGCTCTGCCATGTATGCCTTCCGCAATATTGAACACCAGATCCAGCGGCATGGATGATATGATCGACGGCAATTCCGGTCCAGCCTCTATTTTGACCACATCATGACCCTGAGACACAATCGCCCCGGCAATCGCATCGATCGTGGTCTGGGAATCGAATTCCGCATCACTGTCATCATCATTCGCATGTTTGGCGACGCTACGTTTCAAATTATATGTCAGACCTACTTTTATTGCCCGTTTCCGTCTGCGGTCGCGAATTCGAACCGGAACACCAAACCGTTCGGCAGCGCTTCTGATAATGGCATCCAAAACCGATTCGATTGATTTGAGTCCAGCCAGCATGGCTGCGGCATATATTGCTGCGCCAGGCTCAAGGCTGGGAAGGGGATTGGCTTCGATAAAATAAAGCTTATCATCGGTTGAGAGACGATAGTCCAGCCGTGCAAAGTCCCGAATATCCAGTTCACTGCAAGCGGTCCTGGACAGTTGAATCAACCGGGATTGATGATTCTGATCAATCGATGCCGGAACCTTGACCGAGACCGCATCCCGAAGATCGTGCTGAAGGGAGTAGTCATAAAAAATATGTTTGCGATCCGCAACGACATCGGGATCAAAGACATATTCACAGGCAGGCAGAATACCACCAGTCCGGTATGATATCTTTTCCAGAAACGGAACGATAATATCCTTTCCGGAGATGAATTCCTCAATCAGGACGCCGGAAGGATACCGAATCAGCAACTGCGGCAAACGGATTTTCAGCTCATCCGGTGTTTCGATTACGGAATCCTGCAGTATTCCCTTTGAACTGCCTTCAAAATTGGGTTTAATGATCAGGGGATAGGTCAATGATACCGATTCGACCTGATCAAGGCGGTGGACAAATACCCATCGGGGGGTCGGAATGCCGCTTGACGCAACCAGCATTTTGGTCAGTCGTTTATCACTGGTCACGGTGCAGACATAGGAATCCGATCCGGTGTAGGGTATGCCCAGATGCTGAAAGAGTCCGGGATAAAACGCATCCCTGGTCTTATTCCGTTTTCCAAGGGCGGTATTGAAGATCATGTCTGGGCTGATCGCCTCCAGTCGGGCCGCCACCCGGGATGCCGGACCCGAGACTTCAAGACGTTCCACCTGATGCCCCAGCGAGATCAGTCCATTGTAAATGGTCGAGATGGTTTCAGGCCGATCGAAATCAGCCTCTTCTTCATTGGATGTATACTGCTGGGAGTAGGTGTAAACAATTTTCATGAATGATATCCTTCAATACTCGGCATACGCGATATTGACATGAAGCAGACAGGTATGAGCGGGGAAAGCTATAGTGGATACTGGATTCAGGATTCCGGGAAATTCATCCCCCAAAAACCAAAACAGGGATGATCACAGCGGATATGCCGAAGTTTCAGCATTCCGGAATATCCGCATTTCAACCTGAATGAAGGCATTGGAATGGTCAAAGCTTATGACCAACGCTTTTATTTCCATGAATCAAAATTGCAGGAAAGCACACGCTCCCCGCCCCTTATTTTCATGGCGAAACTATCCGGTTACGCGCTGCAACGCAATCTCAAAAAAAGGAGAATCCTTGAACTCGGTGCTCAGCCGTTTAAACAGTTCCTGGCTTTTTTCTGTATTTCCTTTTTTCTGATGGATGAGCGCCAGTTGAAACAGTGCGTCGTCGGTTTCTGGCATATCCGGCGTCGCCAGGATCATTTCAAAAAACGGAACGGCTTTGTCCGGATCATTTCTGGACAGCCAGGCATGGCCCAGGACAGAGGCAATGATGCTTTTATAAAATGGCTGATCCTCGAAATTTGAAATTGCCTTCATGTAAAGCGTTATGGCATTTTCATAATCCATTGCATCATAACTCATGTTGCCCAGTATCACCATCGCATGTTTGCCTGCAGCCCGGCCGGAATACATATCGACAACGTCATGGATATCGTTCTTTACCTGTTGAAAAGCCGACTTCGGGTCACTGCCCTGTTCCAGTTTTTCATATTTGGCCATACTTTGATACAACCGGGCTGCGGCGCGTTTTTCCGATGACTGGAAATAATATCCAATCCCCGAACCAATAAGTCCCACGGCCAGAACCGCACAACAGACATAAATAATCGTTATTTTATGATCAACGCCCCACGCGATCATCCGGGTGGAAAGGGTTAAAAACTCATCGGGCTCTTTCAGAATCTGTTTTCGGCTTGCCTTCTGTTTCATGTTCTTTATGTTTCCTTTGCGACGTCATGTCCTTGCACGAGAAATAAATTTGGGGATTGCAACCCCGACCTATTCAATGTCTTTCATTGATTTTCGAATTCGAACCCAGCCGTGTTCCGGAATTTTGGCTCCGACAACCTGACAGACCTCGTATCCGCACCAGGATGCCAGTTTTCCGGCCTGTTGTGCGGAATACCCGTTGGCCAGACCATAAAGAAATCCGGACGCCCACAAGTCCCCGGCGCCGGTTGTATCCAACGCATCGCCATTTCCCCTGGCGTCGATTTTGACAATATCGTTACCGCTGGCAATCAGGCTGCCCCTTTTTCCCATTTTGTATACGGCAATCGGCGCCAGCCGGGACATGATCCGAACCGCTTCGGTTTCATCTTTGGCGCCTGTAAACGATTCTGCCTCGTCTTCATTTGCAATCAGAATATCCACCCCTTTTTCAAGCAGTTCATCGATCAGGGGTCGATGCGCCTCGATCACCGTATAGCTGGCCAGATCCAGTGAAACCATGGCGCCGGACTGAAGCGCCAGTTGATGGATGTGTCGGATCAGATCGGGCTGATGGCAGAGATACCCTTCAATATGGGCAATGGCCGCATCCTGAAAACAGGCCGCATCGATTTCATCCGGCTCAATTTCCGCGGCAGCTCCCAGAAATGTCAGCATCGACCGCTGGGCATCCGGTGTAATGACCGATACCACCCGGCCTGTTTTGCTCGGTGACCGGCGCAGTCGGGGATCCACCCCATCGCTGATCAATCCGGTTTCAAAAAGGTTTCCCATCTCGCCGCTACCGCGCTTTCCGACAAATCGGGCTCTGCCGCCCAGTCTGGCAACACCAATCGTTGTGTTGCATGCCGATCCGCCTGGAACAATGATTGGTGTCCGGGTGGCTTTTGCCAGAACACGTTGCAGTTCCGGTTCATCTGTCAGGGACATACCACCTTTTCGAATCCCGGACAGGTGAAGAAATTCATCACTTTCGGAAACCAGTATATCCATCAGTGCAGAACCAAACCCGACAACACAGTTTTTCATGGTTCACCATCCTAATCTATGGTATTTCAGATTTTAAATTTGAGATTTCAGATTTTGTTGCAAGATATGTCACCAGACCAGGGATTGGTGAATCCAGCCGCCATCGCCATCGGCATGTTCAATCTGAATCCAGTCTTTTTCCCGCTTCAGCACTTTGAACGGAATCCCGCTTTCGACTCTGAACAGAACCGTTGCTTCCATTGAAGGGGCGGAACGGATATTGCAATTTTCCCGAACCGTGATCACAGACGATGTGTTGGAAATAATTGATCGGTGGATCCAGCCCTCATCGCCTTCAAAATCGCGAAACTGACACCATTCACCGGTTTTTTTGATAATATTCAGCGGGTAATACCGGTCCGCCTTCCAGATGATGCCATATTCAAATCCCGGACCGGATCGCACATTGGCTTCATTGACGGAAACCGACAGTCGCTCGGCCAGCGCCGGCGTCACAAACAGCAACAAAAAGCCTGAAATCAACAAAAATCGTTTCAATGGTTCACCTCCTAATATCCCAGGAATCTGCCGCCCTGATAAATACAAAACGATATGGCCCATGCCAGGGTGCTGCTGTATATCAGGCTGAACATCATCCATCCGATTGAGCCGGTCTCCCGTCGAATCGCGACGACCGTGGCCATACAGGGCAGATAAATCAGAACAAAAAACATCAGGGACAGCGCAGACAGGGCTGTCATACCGGAATCCCGCAATGCGGCAGACATCGCCTCAGTATCCGTATCACCCTTGACAACATAGAGGATTCCCATTGTACTGACAACAATTTCTTTTGCGACAAATCCGCTGATCAATGCGACGCTGCCTTTCCAGTCAATCCCGATGGGCAGAAATACCGGTTCAACCAGCTTTCCCAATCTTCCCATATAGGATTTTTCCGTTCTTTCCGCATGTCGGGCCATTTTCAGCCTGTCGATCTCTTCATCCCGATTCGATTCAAGCGCTGTGATCATTGCCGGATTCGCAGACGGAAACAGCGCCTCATACCGGGCATTGATACCTGCGATATCCAGATCATAATCCCGTGAATATTTGATATCACTTGGAAATGTCGATAGCGCCCACACAACGACAGAACCAACCAGAATGATATTGCCCATTTTTTTTAAAAACTGACGGCTGCGATCCCACATATGAATCATCACACTTTTAATCATGGGAATCCGGTATGGCGGAAGTTCCATGACAAACGGCGCATCCAGTCCCTTGAGAATGGTGGATCGCAGCACACGCCCGGTTCCGATGGACAGAAGAATGCCGATCAGGTAGATGGCAAAAATGACAGTCCCCGCGCGTTCACCAAAAAAGGCGCCTGCCAGCACAATGTAGATCGGAAGTCGGGCGGAACAGGACATGAATGGCGTAATCAGAATGGTCAGAATCCGGTCCTTTTCGCTTTCCAGGGTCCGGGCGGACATAATGGCAGGCACGTTGCAGCCAAATCCCATCAGCATGGGGATGAACGATTTGCCATGCAGGCCGATCAGGTGCATGATTTTATCCATCAGAAACGCGGCCCGGGCCATGTAGCCTGTATCCTCGAAAAGGGAAATACAGAAAAACAGAATCAGAATATTGGGCAAAAAAACGATGACACTGCCGACACCGGCGACAATGCCGTTCAACAGAAGATTCTTGATGAGACTTTCCGCCATCAGGCCATCCAGCGCCGTGGAAATCCATGACACACCGGATTCAATCCATTCCATCGGATACGCGCCAATGGAAAAGGTGAGCTGAAACATGGCCCAGATGAAAAAAATAAATATGGGGAAACCCAAAAACCGGTTTGTCAGAACCAGATCGATGTTTCGGGATATATCGACCCGATGCCGGGTTGACGTGGTGACCACCTCTTTGACAATACCGGCAATAAATCCATATCGCTCATCGGTCATGATGATTTCCGGGTCATCATCGAACCGGGCCTGAATATAATGGCGCTGTTTCTGAATTTCCATATCCAGCAAAGAGACAGCCGCTTCGGTTGGCGTACCGGACACAATGGCATTCCGGACAATCTGATCATTTTCCAGGAGTTTGATGGATGCCCATCTGGGATTACAGGGGATGGATGTCGAATAATCCCGGACCAGAACTTCCTGAAGGCGCAAAATTGCGGTTTCGATATCCGGACTGTATTTCACCCGTCTGCCCTGGGAAATCTGGAAACTTTTTTCAGCCAGATCAACGGCTGTTTTCAACAAATCATCCACACCCTCATTCCGGTTGCCGATGGTGAATACCACTGGAACATCCAGAAGTTCGGAGAGTTTGTCCGCATCGATTCGAATTCCCCTGGATTGCGCCATGTCCGCCATGTTCAGGGCAAACAGGACCCGGCAGTCAATTTCCCGCAACTGGGTGGCCAGATACAGACTGCGCTCCAGATTGGAGGCATCGATAATATCGATGACGACATCCGGATGCTCTTCCAGGATGAAATTTCTGGCCACGATTTCTTCGATTGAAAATGGTGTCAGGCTGTAGGTACCGGGCAGATCGATGATTTTAAGATCATGGCCGTGCCGGATGACAACACCTTCCTTTTTTTCAACCGTAACGCCCGGCCAGTTTCCAACCTTTTGATGGGCACCGGTGATGTTGTTGAACAGGGTGGTTTTGCCGGAATTTGGATTTCCGGCCAGAGCAATCGTGATGGTTTTACGGGGCATGAATGAATCCTGATGTCATCCCTGGGGAACGCGTTCAACCATTATTTGGGCAGCCTCCTCGACCCGCAGGGATAGATGGTAGCCTTTGACTACAATTTCAAGCGGATCCCGAAGCGGGGCATACTTTTCAACTGTAATCTCGGCCCCCTTGACAATACCCATTTCAAAAATGCGTCTTCGAAGAACACTGCTGCCGCCAACCCGAAGAATTCTGGCGGACTGGCCTTCCCGCAACTGGCTCAACCGAAGATCAGGACTCGTTGCATTCATGGTGTTCACTTGTTTTCTCTGCAGGTGATACAAAAATTTTCTGGGCAAGCCCTCTTCCGATAACGTAACGCCTGCAATCGACCGCAACCGCAATCTGGCCTTTGTTGATATTGGTTATTATCTCAACGACATCACCCACCCGAAGCCCCATCGTCATCAGACGCATTCTGGCCCCGGCACCCCCGGATACCTCCCGAATAACGAGACGTTCACCGGACTTTGCCAGGGTCAGCGGTGTCAGATCACCCCTGTCTTTCTGACATTTGGCGCAGATGCCGTAAAGTTCTGTTTTATGCTGAAGGAGATGAAATCCATGATCCGAGGCGATCTGAACCTGACGGTTCTCCAGTTCCCGATCTCCAAACTCGACAATTGACAGACATTTTGTACAGATCAGGTGATCATGGTGATGTCCGATATGGCGATGTTCATACCGGACATGCCCGTTTTCAAACCGGTTTTTTTGAGCGAATCCAAAATGGCACAGGAGCCTGAGTGTATCCTGCACAAAGTCAAGTGTCAGATCGCTTCCCTGATTGGCCATAATCTCGAAAAGATCACTGGCCGTCACATGATGCTCCGTACTCAAAAATACATCCAGCACCCGAAACCGGTCTTCCAGACGATCAATGTTTTCCTGACGAAACAGCTTCTGGAACTGTTCCTTTTCCTGACAATGAAGCTGTTTCATATCGATGAACCTGACACGGATAACGTCTTTCTTCTGTATGGTGACATGCGGTGATATCTACCGTGGTCCGGGTATGTCATAGGTCGTGCAGGATCCGCCTGAACACGTATGGGTTTGGGATGTCGCAACCTGCGGACCGGATCCGCCGCCTGTCATGACAAAATTGGTTCGGCTGACAACCCGTTGAATATTGAATGAATGACATTGACTGCATTTCATTTCGATTTCATCATCTTTATTCAGCAGCAGCATCTCAAAATTTTTATGGCAATCCAGACATTGAAATTCATATATGGGCATAATGCATTCTCTCCGTTTATAATCGATTCCGGATGACATACANNATACAATAAACATGGCATCTCGCGCCGCCGACGGGTTCGTCATCCTGTCCGGGATACCCTTTTCCCGGAGTCAAAATATTGATAATAACTGAAACGATATGCCATTGGCAACCGGGAATTACACATCACCGTTCACATCCGAGGGGCAACCTTACAATAAACCTGGCGCCACTGTCATCTGATTTTTCCAGAAGCAGTTCACCGCCATGCCGGGAAACAATTTCATGGCAGATATACAGCCCAAGGCCCGTGCCTTTTCCGACGTCCTTTGTGGTAAAAAAAGGCTTGAAAATATCCTGTCTGAGGTTTTCCGGCACCCCGGGCCCATTGTCGGCACATTCGAAAATAATCTGTTTACCCCTGTTGTCAACACGGGATATCACCTCAATGATGCCGGAATTTGTGTCAACAGACTGAATGGCGTTCTGAATAATGTTCAAAACAACCTGTCCCAGACTGGCAAAATTCCCCGGAATGATCGGCAGGTTTTCAGCACAGGTTTCGATCAGCCGGATCCGGGTTGTCTTGATCTGATTGTGCAGGACCCGGATGGCGTCCTGAATGACCCGGTTGAGATCGACCGATTCCGAATTGCTTTCGGTCTGACGGGAAAGCCCCAGCAGACTGGCCACAATGGATTTGGCCTTTCCCAGCTCCTTCAGAGCAAAGCGAAGATCTTCAACGAGGTCTTCGATGATGCCATTCTGTGGTGTGACATGCCAGTCCGGGTCTGACAGATCTTCTACGGTCGACTGGATCAGACTGGCCGTACTGGCCAGCGGGTTGTTCAGTTCATGGGCAGCCCCGGCCACCAGCATGCCAATCGCCGCCAGACTTTCTGAACGGACCAGCATTTCCTGGGTTTTCTGTTTTTCCAGAAAGGCTGACTGAAGCTCCCGGGTCCGGTCTTTCACTTTTTGTTCCAGGGTCCGGTTCAGATCATCGATGCGGCTGTAGGAAGCGGCATTTTCAATTGCCAGTGCACTTTGACTGGCCAGTGTCTCCAGAAGGTCGATATCTTCTGATGAAAACGGGTCGGCAGAAGATTTTTCACCGATTGTCACAAACCCGTTGAGCCTGTTTCTGAATATCATGGGCAGCACAATGGCGGCCCCGAGTTGATCGCATTCCGATACAATCCGGTCTGTCCACCCGCTGGATTGCGGCGCCACCAGCCGTTCCCGGTTGAGCGTCAATTGATGTGTCGCAAGCCACTGCACCAGATGGGAATCACCTGAAATCGGGCGAAATTCGAATCCGGTTTCGTCCCGGCCACAAACCGCAGCCATCACAAATCCGCCCTGCCCCGCCAGATAGACCGAACAGCGACGGATCTTCATGGCATGAACAATGGTGTCCGCAATGACCCGGGCAATTTCGTCGGTTTTTAAAATGGATGCAATGGTCTGGCTGATGTTTTTGATGGTTTTCTGATAATCATACCGGTTTTTGAAAAAAAAACGGTCAACCCCGGACTGGGTAATTGACTGAAGCGGCCCGAAAACAAACGCAACGCCAAAAAAGAACACAATGGGAAACAGAATGGAATTTGAAAAATCATATCCCTGAAAAAACCGGTTGAGCATCGTGATGATCAGGGCGTAAAAAATGGTCAGACAGGCGGTCAGAACCGAATAGACCAGGCTTTTTCGAATCAGGATATCCATATCGAGAAGATTGTACCGGAAAAGCCCCACATAAAAAATGATCATGGGAACGAACCCGAAATTGCCCATCGGATAAACCGGATACCCCAGAAGCGGCAATGTGTTCAGGCCGATCAAAAGCCCCAGAATTCCAAATCCCACCGTGATATATTTGAGTTTGTTTTTCTGAAGACAACGGGTTTCCCGTGCAATCGCACGGAACAGTATGGCCAGCACATAAGAGACCGCAGCCGCGGAACCCAGCCCGACCAATGGATACAACATGCCGCCCCTGCCCCAGAAACCGAAGTCATACCGATACATGGATTCGATCAGCCAGGGCGTTGGTGCAGCCAGCATGAGCAGAAAGGCGCCCGAATAGGCCAGCCATATCACCCGGTTATTATCGGAAATATCCAGATAGACATGAAAAAAATGAATATAAAGCGGGATCAGATAAATAATGAAGACATGATCGATTCGGCTGACCCACAGGGCTGTGTCAACCGACTGAATATTGAAAATGATCAGGATATCGATGTAAAGCAGGCTGCCCAGAAAGCAGATGATGGAAAAAAGCCGGTTTGCCCGGTGCTTTTTTCGTTGAATCCATGTAATGAATGACAGACTGGCAAAACAGATCAGGGTGATGAGGGACGGGATGCTGTACAGCGTGATCATGGCGTGTTTTGAAGCATTTCCCGTGCGTGGTCAATGGTGGTTTGTGTCAGATTTTCCCCCCCCAGCATCCGGGCGATTTCCATGACACGACCGGATTCGGTCAATGGCTGAATGGTGGTGAGGGTGCGTCCATCGATTTGCTGTTTGATGATGGAAAAATGGTTCTGTCCAAACCGCGCAATCTGCGGCAGATGGGTGATACAGATCACCTGATACCGCCCCGACAGCTCAACCAGTTTTTTCCCCACAACATCGGCCACAGCGCCGCCGATTCCGGCATCCACCTCATCAAAAATAACGGTTTCAACGGATTCTGTTTCAGCCAGGATGGCCTTCAGTCCCAAAACGACACGGGACAGTTCTCCGCCGGATGCGATGGCGGCCAGTGGTTTGAGACTTTCTCCGGTATTGGCTGCCATCATGAACAGGGCCCTTTCCCAGCCGGAATCCCGGATCACCCGGTCTTTCCAGTGGAGTTCCGGATCGTCCCCATCTGCCGAAATCGGCTTCAGCAGGATCTGAAAACGGGAATTGTTCATTTTCAGCTCGGACAGCTCCTGTACAATTTTATCCGCCAGCACTCGGGCGGCCTCCTCGCGTGCCGCAGAAAGACGGGTTGACAGATCGATGAGATGATGTCTCAGGGATTCAATTTCTGACTGGAGCGACATGATGTCGGCATCCACATTTTCAATTTGGGACAAATCCTTACAGATGGCCTCCAGGCGCTGGAAAACATCCGATATCGAACCACCATATTTTCGTTTCAAGCGGTTGATCAAGTCCAGCCGGGATTCCACTTCTTCCAGACGACTGTCATCCGCCGGTGTGTCCCCCAGGCGCTTGCTCAGATCTGCGTAAATATCCTCTATCAAAAAAATGGCATCGGACATCTTCTGATGTATGGGGTTGAAGACCGTATCCAGGGCCTGAATGCGATCAAAGGTTTTTTCAAGGGACGAGAGTCTGTCAAATACCGCATTTTCCCCATTGTATAGTGACTCGATGCCGTTATGGATGGCCTGAAAAATGGTTTCCCGGTTTTTCAGACGGACCCGTTCCTGTTCCAGCAGGGTGTCTTCTTCGGGCTGAATGCCGGCCTGGGTGATTTCTTTCTGCTGATGGGTCAAGAAATCGATCTGGCTGGCCTGGCTGGCCTGAAGCCGTTTCAGATCGTTTCTCCGTTTCAGGATCGGGATCAACTGATGATACGCCTCATGAACCTGGTTTCTGAGGTTCGTCAGGCCGGCAAAGGCATCCAGAAACAACAGGTGGCGGTCTTCCCGGAGCAGGAGCTGATGGGCATGCTGACCGGATATGCTGGCCAGATGATCGGTGATGGCGGACAATATCTGAAGGGTGGATATCCGGCCGTTGATATAAATGCGATGACGGTCCGTAGTGGAGAGTATCCGTCGGATCAAAAGCCCTTCCAAGGCATCAAATCCAAAGGTCTCCATGACGGTCGATGTGGCGCTTTGGGGCCGGATATCAAAAAAAGCTTCCAGTTCCGCGGTGTCCGCACCGGTTCGAATCATGCCGGAGTCTGCACGACTGCCCAGAATCAGGTTGACGGCCTGAATGATGATCGATTTTCCGGCGCCGGTTTCACCGGTCAGAATCGTCAGCCCTTTGGAAAAATCGATATGAAGATCATCGATAATGGCAAAATTTTTGATGGAGAGTTCCTGCAGCATTCAAAACGCCTTTTCCATCATGATATCGGATTATGGTATTCACATGTGATATCCCGAATCTGGAATCGGGGATACGTCGGTTTTCAGAACGATATGTTCACAACCCGTCGACAGGGACCATCAATGACCATTCAGGGTTGAATGGCGATCCATATTTGTTCGGATTTCAAACCTTGAATTTGAAATCCCGCATACGATGAGACCGCCTACGAGTGGCCATCATTTTTATTCGAATTATTTCTGTCTGTCAATTGATTCATCGACCATCTTTTTTAATCCAGGATATAGCTTACAACTGAAGTTTCCCACTTTTCTAAAAGTTTAACATTCTGATTTTAAAGCTAAAAAATATTTATGAATTTTTATAACCTTATTTTTGGGATGCAGATTTGATAGCCTCAAAAAATAGATATTTAGTAACTAACTGTTATTATAGAGTTTGAGTAAAAATTATCAGATCAATCTTTTGGGTTGATTATCCTCAAAACTGGGAAACTTCAGTAGCTTACAATATTAATTACTTAAAATTGATTATCAGATACTGTGGGGTCGAAAGATTGATGAATATCAACAGGGCGAAAATCACTTCCGAAAAATGCTTGAAAAATAGTGGTATTTCAGACAATTATAAAACAGGTAATCAAAAGGCCTTCATATTTGGAGGGGGCACGGCCGGGCCATTTTTCCTCCCACAAATGTAATGGTCAATCCTAACAAAGGATAAGAACATGATCACTGCAGGCGTTACGGATGTCCAAACCAATTTTAATCGCTACCTGGATCATTTCGGGCAGGGGAAGACGTTTTGATAACAGATTGCGGTAAACCAATTGCCAGAATAATTTTTGAGAGTGAAGGTTTTCGATCTGTCCGTATCGCATTGGCGCCTCTAATTCAACAAGGATCTATTACAATGGCGGAAAGCCGCCCTGACCCTGAGAGATTTTTGCCTGTACAGGTTCCTGAAAAACCGATATCTCAAATTGTTCCGGATTTTTGGCATTGCAATCATACAACCCCAGAATCCGTTATAATCAGTAAGTTTCCAGACATATAAC
>DFZE01000246.1 GCA_002382065.1 Desulfobacteraceae bacterium UBA4064 | reverse complement strand
TTGCCACTAAATGGGATTGCACCCACGGGCAAGTACTCTAAAAATGTAGCCTATGGCATCACCAGCCGGACCTCGGAGCAAGCCAATGCCCAGCGTGTTCTGGAAACCAACCGTTTCCATTGGAGCATTGAGAATAGCTGTCACTACATCATCGACTGGAACTATGATGAAGACCGCAGCTGGATAAGCACCGGTTACGGTTCAGAAAACATGACCCGCTTCCGACGCTTTGCTGTCAGCATCATCAAATCCAAAGGCGTGCGGAGCGTCTCACAAAGAATGCGTCAGCTTACGCGAAACACCCGCCTGGTCTTCGATTATTTAGGGATGACAAGAAACTCATGCGCCTCCAGCTCTGCTTGAACGGCGTAGAACAAATTTACCGTGATCATGTCCACCCGGTCCATGTCGTCCTTTTTCCCGAATTTCCAGCACCCATTGCGCAACTTCATCCGCTGTGGTACAGCGCCGGGCAATATCCATGATCACTGATTTTGAAGATCGATGGCCAGCTTGACAATGGTTTCCACCTGATCATCCGGCACCCGGCCCCTGACAATGGCCTTGATCACCCGGTTTTTGTCCAGAAGAATGGCATTTGCCGTGTCTTCTGCCAGACCCCAGGCATTTCGCAACGTGGCGTCATAATCAAACAAAATGATGGTGTCGTATTTTTTTGCCTTGGCGCCGGCCATGGACCGGATGAGGGCATCGGGTTTCCAGGTGGCCTTGCAGTCAACGATTCCGATTCCCTTATAGGTTTCTTCCTTTAGCAGACCCTGATCCTTGGCTTTTTTCATGGCTTCGGTAAAATGCTCGTTCAGATCCGATTCATCCGGATCCACATAGTTGACCAGAAGCACCTTTCCGGCCCAGGATTCCATGGTGAATGCCTTCCCCTCGGAATCGTTGAATGACCAGTCCGAAGCCTTCATGTTTGCCATCAGCGGTTCTGCCCATACACCGGACGTCCAGCACCCCATCAACAGAATCAGACACACGCCCAACATCATTACACGCTTCATTCAATATTCTCCTTTCATTTTCGTTTACGGCATCGGTTCGAATCAGTCTCCCATTTCCTTCATGAAATCATCATACATGGTTTCCAGTTTCAGCTTGTGTTTGGCCTCTTCCTGACACAGCAGTTTGAATACATTTTTTGCCATATCGGTTTGGGCCTGGGCCAGTAGTTCATTATAGAGTTTCAGGGCTTTTTCTTCCCGTTTCATGGCAACAGCCAGAATATCCCGATAGGCCATGCCCGGCTGAAAGTCCATTTCGGTCATCAGATCACTGCGCTTGATATCCTTGATCCATTTATACTGATATTCCACGGTGGTCAGTTTGCATTCCGTGGTGCAGTCCACATCCTGAAGCAGCTTTTCATGTTTTCTTTCTTCAGCGGCAAACTCCATCAGCATGTCTTTGACGCCCTGCATGGTGGCTTCGCGGCTGGCCGTTTCATAAAATTCGGCAGTCTCTCTTTCCTTTTCAATCGCAAATCCGATAATTTCCTGATAATCATTGAAATCCATGACATTTTCCTTTCTCCGGGAGGGAAAAAAGTTGGGGGTTAATGGCCCGAATGCAACGTTCCTCTTAAATCGGCCAACCGGGTGATTTGTTTTTCTTTCAGCCAGGTTTCGATGCCATCCAGAATGTCCATGGCTGCGCGCGGATTCACAAAACTGGCGGTGCCGACCTGGATGGCCGATGCACCGGCAATGATGAATTCCAGCGCATCCGATGCGGTCATAATGCCGCCGATTCCGATAACCGGCACGGATACGGCATTGGCGGTTTGCCAGACCATTCGCAGTGCGACCGGTTTGATGGCCGGACCGGAAAGGCCGCCGGTGATGTTGGCCAGTTTCGGGCGTCGCGTTTCGATATCGATCGCCATGCCGGTCAGTGTGTTGATCAGGGAAACCGCATCGGCGCCGGCATCCACAACGCTTCTGGCAATGACAGTGATATCGGTCACATTGGGTGACAGCTTGGCAATGACGGGCAGGGTGGTTTGGGTTCGAACCGCGTGGATCACCTCATACGCGGCAATCGGGTCCACACCAAAGGCAATGCCACCGGTTTTGACATTGGGGCAGGAAATATTCACCTCGATACCGGCAATCCCGTCAAGGTCATTCAGTCTGGCGGCCAGCTCCGCATAATCTGAAACCTGTTTGCCATAAATATTGATGATGACCGCGGTGGAAAGGGTTTTTACAAACGGGAGCTTTTTGTGAATAAACGCATCCAGTCCGATATTTTCAAGACCAATGGCGTTGAGCATGCCGGAAGCCGTTTCAACGATCCGGGGCGGGGGATTGCCGCGGGAGGCAATCAGCGACATGCCCTTCAGCACAACCGCTCCCAGGCGGTTCACGTCCATCAGCTCCGAAAATTCCAGGGCGTAGCCAAATGTTCCGGATGCGGTCATGACCGGATTTTTCAGGTTCAGTTTGCCGATCGCTACCGTCATGTCAGGGGGTGGCGTCATGATGAAACAGATGAGTCCTTTCTTTCCATGACGGCCCGAATGCGGGCTGCCAGGTTGATAAGATACGCCGGTTCCGGCAATCTGGGCTCGGGCTTTGTATCATATTCCAGGTGCTTGATCCGGGGAATGACACGGTTCATATCCCCTTTTTCTTCGCTCATGAAGGTGATCACCATTTCCCGGAACAATTGACAGAACTTCAATGAGCTGGGGATATAGTTCCGGGCGTCATCACCGGTCAAAACATAGCGGTGTCCCAAACAGAGTGTTTCAATATCCAGCCTGCCCAGTTTTTCCATGGATCGCACATACAGGTCATAGTCCGCCAGGCAGTCGGATACAATGTACCCGGTCGGATCCATGATCCCGGTGGCTTCCGATGAAAACAGGATGCGCTTTTGGGGCACATAATAGCTCAGACAGTCGCGGGTGTGCCCGGGGGTATCGATCACCTGCAGGGTCATTTCCGGGCCGATTTCCAGCTCGTCCCCGTCCGAAACCGTCATGTTCACATCAAAGGCTTCAAATCCGGTTTGATCATTTTGAACATAGCCGTTTTTTCGGCCCATTTCAAGGGATGCCTGTGTCAGTTGACGAATCAGGTTGATGGCGCCGGGTTTTTCCAGCGTGATTTTGGCCCGTTCGGACGCCACCAGTTTCATATCCGGAAAATGTCTTTTCAATACGGCTGCGGAACCGCAGTGATCAAAATGGGAATGCGTCAGCAAACAGTAAGCGGGTTGGCGGTCCTGCAATATTTCCTTCAACGCCCGGACATACATCTCTCCCAGCGTATAAAAACCCGCATCGATAATGGCAGGGTTTCTGCCGTCCAGAAGAAACACCGGGATGACCGGAATGCCCAGCATGTACAGCGGGCCGGAAATATGGCCGATCTTGTCAATAATCATGGGAAAGTCCAAAAAAATTGGAAATTGAAGCCGCCACAGCAAACCGGTTTGGTCTTTGAACCAGTGTTCCTATAAATCATTATTGCTGCAGAATCAAGTGAGTGTTGGTGAATTTGAAAAATAAGGGGTGTTGTTTTGGAAGGGTGATCGCAGGAAATGATAGCCGGGTGCACTCCGCTGACAAGACAAAAAAAGGGACGGATTCAAGAGGAAGGCAACCGGCTCGGACGGCATTACATAAAATCATACACCAAAACCCTGGACCAGTGGGATTTGAATCGATTCAGGAATGCCTGGTGAATGGGATGAACCTGATACGCATCCAGGTCCGGAATCGAATCGACCAGGACGGTTAGCGCCATCGCGTAGGAGGAATCAATCACCGGACGTGGCGGGTGTTTGCCGGGGTTCCGACATATACCCCCTGTGTGCAGGGAATGTCTTTCAGGGATTCCAGTCCCTCCCGGAACGCGGTTATCTGATCCGGTGCCAGATCGGATTTCAGCCAGAAAATAACAATGTGACTCAGCATGTCTTTCTCCTTTGGATATGATACGGATTGTTTTAATCCAGACCTCTTTCTCTAAAACTTTCATAATGTAATTAAACATAAATATTTCAGTATGTTGAGTCAGCTTGACGCAGATTTGGACATTTCGATATTTATTAACCAAATAAAAACTATATATTGTTGTAAAATTTTATAAGGCTACTATTATAGATATATTAGGGTGTGTGATGAATTTTGATGTCCAAATTTTTAGCGTAAATCAGCCCTCTTTTAACGAGGTCTGA
>DFZE01000299.1:25205-36579 GCA_002382065.1 Desulfobacteraceae bacterium UBA4064 | reverse complement strand
TGAGAATAGTCACAATAATTGAAGGAAAAACCCGCTATATTAATCAAGCTAAATGATGGAAAAATATATAACATTCTTAAATTGTTTAACTTCAGCTTTTGATCACGATAAATGATGGGTGTTTTCATCACAATAATTGATGGGGTATGGTAAACTTATGCTGATTTTTTCTGTCGGAAATCACGCTTAAACCTAATGATAGAGGCATGCGACAGAGGGTAATGGTTTTGCTATTTGAGGGATCACGATTAACGCTTATTTTTTTTTGAACCAGTACATTTTTTATCCAAATCACTTACGAAAAGGTAATTCCCCTCAAATACACTGAAAATATGTTCATCAATTATCGAGATCACTCTCACACCAGTTATTTCAAAAAAAATGTTATCAGTTCGTCATGACGGAGTTAAGCGGATGCAGCGGCCCGTCCGATGGAACAAAATCAAGACACTGTTACGGGTACACATTTCTCCAGTTTCCGGAACTTGACAAGCTGTTTCACGGGTGTGGTCAAGACCGTTTTTCCTCTTTCTCAGACAGGGCAGTCCGAACCACATATGCAAACTGTCCGGCAGTCGGCAGTTTACCTTTCATTTCGGCTGGAAGTTTCGACTGGAGCTGATATTCGGCGACCCCGATGGGGTTCTGTCTGGATTTGAGCGCATACTCGACCTCCACGTCGTCCTTCTCGGCGCAGAGAATGATTCCAATGGAGGGGTTGTCATCCGGCCCGCGTTCCTTTTCGTTGAGCAGATTCAGGTAAAAATCCATCTTGCCGGCATATTCCGGCTCGCGCGCTTTCACTTCCCGGTAGATGCCAAGAAACTCAAGGTTGTATGTGCTTTTCATCGCCTCGTCGGCCTGTTCCGCAAGGTATTCCGGCAATGCCAATGGGAAGTTGTGAGTCTTCTTCTCCGTTACCGCCCGCTCATAGGCGTTGGCCTTGATCTGGTTCAACAGGACATTCCGGCTCCAGCCAAATTGGGCCGTGGCGCAAATATAGTAAAGCCGGGCGGCGGGATCAGTTAGCTTCTTGAGTATCAGGAGATTTTGTCCCCAAGGAACGGCGGCCAGCAAATCGAGAATGATTGTTTGCCTGTCAAAGTTCATGGCCAGTCCGGTTTCTGGGGCAGCCTGTCCCAGAATTGCCGGTTTGACGTCTGCATGCGTCATCATCCGAATTTCTGGGACAGCCTGTCCCAGAAATTCCGGGGTGGAATAAGCGAGATAAAACTGTCTCATGCGCCAAAGATTGTCGGGCGAAAAACTCTGGCTGACCGGAAACGCCCGTCTCAGGTCAGCGGCCACCATTTCCACAACAGCGTCGCCCCAGCCCAGCATATTCTGTTTCTCCACAATCCCGTTCCCGATGTCCCAGTAGAGCAGGATAAGATCGCGATTCATGGCTCGCGCCGCGCAGATTCGGGCAGAAATCACCCGTGTTTTCAGGTCTTCAATAAACCGCCGATATTCCGGTGAGGTCATCACGGTCGAGTCGATTGCATTTTTCATTGATCCAATCCTTTCAGCATTTCCTCCGCCTCCTTCTCCAGCCTCCAGAATTCCGCAAGCAATTCTTTCGCAGGCGTTGGCGGATATGCCCCCCAGAAACTTCAAAACAGCCTGTTCGCTCCTGCTCATATTGTTTCCATTTTCGGCCCAAGCTCAGCGATCACCGGTGCCCATCATTGCATCCGGTGCATTGCCGTATTCGCCAGTCGCTTGAAATCCTTCATGGAATATGACCTCGCCCTGAGGCATGTGTCCGTCAAATGAAAGGGCAAAAAATACTTCCTGCGGAACGCCATCGTGGACCAAACCGGCAACATTCTCAAATCCGAACTGTCTGTAGTATGCCGGATGGCCTGCAAGACAACAGCCTTTGGCATTGAGATTTTTCAGCCTTGAAAGACCCTCCTGTATCAATGCTTTGCCAACGCCTTTGCGCTGGTGCGCCGGCAGTACAGAAACGGGGCCAAGACCGTACCAGTTTCTGGCGCCGTCAGAGATGGTCACGGGAGAAAATGCGATATGTCCCACAACAAGGCCATCTACTTCTGCGACCAATGATAGGGTCAGGGCCTTTGCGGATCGCAGTGCCGCAATGATGAACTGTTCCGTGTGGCTGCTGATCTCCAGTGTCTTGAATGCAGCGCGGGTTACCTCGGAAATGGCATCGATATCGGCAGTTGTCTCGGCTCTGATCACAATCTTTTGTGTCTTCATTGGAATCCCGTTTCATCGTGTTAGGCTTTCGGAAATAAATAAATCCACTGGATTGCGACGGATTTTGGTTCGTCTGCAAGGCACATCCGCCGGTGCATATCGGGATATGTGCCGGTGGATGTAACTCAGCATACAGGCCAAAAGACAAGCAAGATGTGGATTTATTTGTTTCCGAAAGCCTTATGTGACCAACGCCACAAATAAGGCTGTCGGAGTGAAATAATTCCATAATATTATCACTGTAAAGACACAGAGGAAATCCATAAAAAATAACAGGATGAAAATGGCAATCCGCTCGCGTACAGATTCCAGAACCAGGCGTCATTTGCGAAATTTTTGGGGGAGTGTTACCTTGAGGAATAAATAACAGGTATGCTTTCAGAAGTATTTTTCCTGCGTGAATAAAGATGCCGGATAACCATACGGTCCGGCATTTTTTTGATCGCTCATTTTATCGGAATTTAACGAATATGATATTCTGGAAGGGTTCCAAACCCCATGCGATTTGGCTTGTGCTGTCTGTTCAAACATGAAAACGTATCCTTCCGGACGACCACCGCCAGAGCGCTGTCCGGCATGGCGCGAACGGATCAACTGCTCAAACTGTCCGGCATATGCCGTGACAATGCACGAAATCTGCAGTTGGCTCTGGAAACCGTCCATCGACTCGGGATTGGCGCTTTCCGGATCATGTCACCGCTGTTTCCCCGGATGACGCATCCCGATGTGGGCTATGCCCTGAATGAACTCCCGGACCGGGAGGCCATCGGTCAGCTTCTTGGCGCAGCCCGGATCTTTGCCGGGCGGCGCAATATCCGGCTCAGCTTTCATCCGGACCAGTTTGTCGTGCTGTCGTCACCACACCCGAAGGTAGTTGCCAATTCCATCCGGGAGCTTTCGTATCATGGAGAGCTGGCCGAGGCAGTGGGAGCAGATGTGATCAATATTCATGCGGGCGGCGTCTATGATGACAAACGGCTTGCCCTGCAGCGGTTTTGTCGGATCTTTCCCGAATTGCCACAAGCTGTCAGCAGCCGGTTGACGCTTGAAAATGATGATATCAGCTATACCGTGCGTGATCTGCTGCCGGTATGCGAAGAACTTGGCATTCCCCTGGTGTACGATGTCCATCATCATCGCTGCAACCCGGATGGATTGTCCGTTGTCGAAGCGACCCGCCTGGCAGGTGAAACCTGGCAGAAAATGGGGCGGGAACCCTATTGCCATCTGTCTTCGCCAAAGGCTGGCTGGAGCGGGAAAGGCCCCAAACCGCATGCCAATTACATCGATCCGGCCGATGTTCCCCCCTGCTGGCCTGGTAAAGAAATGACAGTGGATATCGAAGCTAAGGCCAAGGAACTGGCTGTCGTTCGGTTGATGAATGAACTCCGGCTATCCGGATAAAAATTTTGGGTATCGGTTGGGGATGGTCGGAACCTTTTCAAGGCGTCAGCCGCAAACAAGGCCTGTCCTCTCATGGCTGCCTTCCCCAAAATCATTATCCCAAAAGATATAAAAAGGCGGTATTCAATGACAAAAAATTTCCGGAGAATCATCGTCATGAGCATTCTGTCGACAGTACTGGCGGCCTGTGCCGGGGAACGTCCGAATAATCTGGGAACGCAAAACGGCAGGTTGGCGCCCTGCCCCGGCTCGCCCAATTGCGTGTCGAGTTATGCAGAAGACAAGAAACACCACATTACGCCACTGGCCTTCAGTGATGCCCCTCATTCGGCCTTCAAGCGCCTGAAGCTGGTTCTTGAACAGCGAAACGACACCACGATCATCACGGAAAGCCCCGGTTACCTGCGGGTTGAATTCCATACAACCCTGTTCGTGGATGACGGCGAGTTTCTGCTGGATCAGCAGCAACCGGTTATTCACGTCCATTCCGCGTCACGTATCGGGTATTCGGACCTGGGCAAGAACCGAAACCGGATGGAGGACATCCGCCGCGAGTTTGAGTTGACTGCTGCGAAGCCATAATGCTGCATTCACGGCATATCTGTATCCGTCAATTCATTCATGCGGATAAACGTGAAAAGAAAACATTGCCAATATGGCTGACAAGGCCCGTTTTGTTGACGTTCACATCACTGCTCCCGCATCAACTGGTTCTGCAGCCAGTCCCGGACTTCTCCCTCAACGGCATAAACGCCCTTGTTGTGACCAATGGAATCCATAAACCGGGCCTTCAGTTCTTCCGGCATTTCAAATTTTGCCAGATCCACGGCTTCCTCGGAATTCCGTTTGACCAGATAGATGACCGGAAATCCCCGCCATGTGTTTACCACAAAATAGTGGGACACATCATCCTTGGAGCGAATGACATAGTTGCCGCGCGCCCAGTTGTTTCCCCATTCCAGATACAGACGAACCGCTTCTTCGGGAGTCATGTCCCAGTCTATGGCATTTATCAGATGTCGATCATTTCGGATTTCAGAAAGTTCCAGCATGATATCCCTCCTGTTTGGTTAAAACGCTCATGACTCAATATGGTCGTTTGAGTGAATTTAATGTACTCAGCGACTATTTTTTTGGTTTAAATAGAAACCATTCCTATTATTGACCAAATTAATGTCCGAGTGACCATGCGTCAAGAGGTTAGGCTGCTTCACATGCCACTTTTATCTTTTTGATGGTTTCCCATGAAAACGGTTCCCTGCTGCAGGGAAGAATGGCATTGTTGGTATAAATGGGATCATCCTCCAGCGGATATCGTGAGGATTTGACAGCATGCTGCCACAGGGGGGTGTGGGGAATGGGGGAATAGTATGCCGGAACCGGTGTGATTCCAGTTTCTTTTACGATCTGAATGGCCGTTTCCACATCCGACACGGGTTGCCCCGGGCATCCGGCCAGAAGATAGGCGCCGATATCGCGGGCCTGAAAACCGGCGTCTTTCAGCCATCTCACCGCCTGATAAAACTCGTTTCGGGTAACCTTGACATCCAGCCGTTTGTCCGGATCAAACGATGTGGTTTCCAGGCCCAGCCGCAGGGTTTTGAAACCGGCCCCATACATCAGATTGGCGGTTTCGGGGGTAATTTCCCGGATATGAACCGCATTGGGCGTATGAAACCGGATGGTTTGATTCAGGCCGGATTGAATGATCATTTCAAAAAGGGGAATGGCATGGCGTTTGGCATCGATCAGAAGCGCATCGTCATAAAACGCAAAATCCAGAACATCATGCCGGTCATGCCAGAACCGGATTTCCGCCATCACGCTTTCCGGCGATCGACGCCTGCGCACAGGGTACAGAAAGGACGATGCGCAGTATTCACATGAAAACGGACACCCCAGGGATGTCAACAGGGGAACATAGGCGATTGTCGATTGGAGGTCGTATGCCGGCCAGGGCAGCGAATCCATATTATCCGGATTGATATCACCAGAAACGTCCTGACCGGTGAGATGCTTCAGAATGGTGAAAAGCGCGGTCTCTCCGCATCCTGAAAATACCTGGTCCGCACCCGAATGCCGGATCGCATGTTCCCGGCACAGACTGGCATAGACACCGCCCAGAAAAATGGGAGAATCCGGCCATGCCGACCGGATTTCCCGGATGGTTTCCTGAACGCCCGGATACCAGTAGGTCATGAACGAGGTGACCAGCGCCGCATCGGGTTTGGGAATCGCCCGGATATCCTCGCGGAACCATTCCAGGGGGATGCCATAGCGCGAATATCGACGGGAAACATCGGCCAGTGCGTCAGGTTTTGGAATGGGCGTTTTGAGATAAGGCCCCCGTCCATACCGGACCTGTTTGTCCGTCTGTCTGGCACGGGGATGAAACCGGTTCAGGCAGTCGATATAATCCAGCGCAATCCCCTGATTGCGCAATATCGCCCCCAGCAGAAGCAGTCCGGCTGGTTTGGCCCAGAAATCATATGCGGCAAAATCATGGATATATGGATTGACAAGCAGAATTCGAAGCGGGGGAGATTTCACGGCAGAACGTCACACCGATTCCATATCATCATCATTGGAAAAATATTCCATGGACGTTTTCTTCATCTCCCGGATGCTGAAAAGCAGCTCATAGTTGTTTACAGCCGTTTCCACAGATATTTTTCTGGCAATTTCGATACAGGACCCCTCGTCTCTGGCATGAATCATGGTGTAGAGGTTGTATGGCCAGTCCGGTGATGGATTGCGGCGATAACAGTGGGAGATTTCCCGGTATGAGGCCATTTTTTGTCCAACTTCCTCGATCCGGTTTTCCGGAACCTGCCAGGCGGTCATGGCATTGGCCTCAAAACCGGATTTCTGATGCCGTAATGTGGCGCCCAGCCTGCGGATGACTCCCCGCTGACACAGATCATTCAGAATCGCCAGAAATTCTGTTTCGGTCATATCGGATTGTTCGGCCAGAACCCGAAATGGACGTTCTACCACCGGGATATCCTTCTGGATGGCGGCAATCACTTTTTTTTCTGATTCACTCAGCATAACTCGGATGGCTTTATGGTAAGGGTTAATGGGTATCCGGATACGGATCAACAGGCCCTTTCCGGATAAAGCGTCAAAATATCGGATTCTCTGGCAGCACAGACCCCTCTTTCCGTAATCAGGCCGGTTATCAGACGGGCCGGGGTCACATCAAAGGCATAGTTGGCGACCGGACAGCCCGCCTGAGAAACCAGCACCCGTGCAATTGTTCCATCATGCAGTCCATCGACATACCGGACCTCGTCCGGATCGCGGATTTCAATGGGTATGTCCCGAACACCGTTTTGAAGGGTCCAGTCAAACGTCGTGGAAGGAATCGCCACATAAAAGGGAATCTGATTGTCCCGTGCGGCCAGGGCTTTCAGATAAGTCCCGATTTTGTTGGCCGCATCCCCGGATCGGGCAACCCGGTCTGCCCCCACAATGACCATATCAACCATACCGTGCTGCATCAGATGCCCACCGGCGTTATCCGTAATCAGGGTATAGGGGACACCATACTGGTCCAGTTCCCAGGCGGTCAGGCGGGCGCCCTGATTTAACGGGCGGGTTTCATCTACCCAGACATGAATATCGATTCCCGCATCAAAGGCCGCATAAATCGGGGCGGTGGCGGTGCCGTATTCAATACAGGCCAGCCACCCCGCATTGCAGTGGGTCAGGATGTGAACGGTCTGATCCGGTTTTTTACTGCTGATCTGCTGAATGAGAGAGAGGCCGTTATTGCCGATTTTCCGGCAGTTGTCTATCTCGAAATCCATAATGGCATTGGCCTCCCGCAATGCAGCGGGAATTCGGTCCTGGCCTGAATCGGCTGCACGAATGCCGGATAACATCCGGTTAACCGCCCATGCCAAATTGACCGCAGTCGGGCGTGCCGATATCAGGTGGCGGGCCGCAGCGGCCAGCGCCGTATCGGGCTCTGCAAGACCGGCACTCATGATGGCAGCCAGATACATGCCATAGGCACCCGATGCACCAATGAGCGGCGCCCCCCGAACAACCAGTCGGCGGATGGCTTCTGCCATTTCATCGGGCGTGGTGATTTTGAGAATTTCCAGTTGATGGGGCAGACGCGTCTGATCGATGACACAAATCATGCCGTCGCTCGCATCCACCCAGATGGGTCTCATGGCGTGACCATTCAGCTTCATGGATTACCGGACCTTTTTGGGTTTGTCTGTTAAAGCGGGGGTCTTCATCACAACCCAACGCATTGGCGATGGCCGGTTAAAGTATATTTTTCTCCAAAACTCAAGTATTATTTGAAAAGAACCGACAATGACGGGTCATTTTGACAGGTCTGACGCACAACATTCATTTGATTTGGAACCGGTTTTATGACAATATGACCCCTGTCTGCTGAATCATGGCAATTCCGGTTTGCATTCAGGCATATATCGCTTTCCAGATCATGGTTTTGAGAAGGAACAAGGTGTTCCAATGACTGCACAACCCAAACCGTTTATTTCGGTTGAAGACTATCTGGCGCAGAAGCGTTCCGAAGACAACACCCGAAATGAATATTTTGCCGGTTTTTGAAGGACTCGAACAAAAAGGGTGACGTTATGAAAAATGTGTTGTTCAGGGTTGGCAGACTGATGCTGTCCGGCATTCTGATCGGGATGGGGCCGGCAATCGCTTATACCGCATCTCCGGAGCAGACAATCGATCATGAAACCCACATGCGATATACGGTCAGACCCGGAGACACGCTGTGGGACATCTCCCAAAAATTCTACAATTCTCCCGCCGGATGGCCGGACATCTGGAGCCTGAATCCCCATATCACCAATCCCCATCGTCTGACTCCGGGAGATACGGTGTATATCATTCGTGAAACACGGCAGGAAATCGTACCTGAAACACCCCTGCCCGTACCAGTCAAACCAGAACCTGTCATGGCATCGCCGCCGGCCCGGAAGCCAAAAATCTTTCGTTATCCAGGCATCGATCGGGCGGGATTTGTCCGAACCGAACCGGCGCCTTCTGATGGCAAGGTGGCCCTTATGCAAAATGATCCGAATGTTAAAAAGGACATGCTTGGCCAGGGAGACACGATTTACGTCAAATCCAGCACAGAAATTCCGTTGCCTGTCGGAAATCGATATGTCATTTACCGGTTGCTGGAGCCTGTCAAAAATCCACAAACCGGTCAATCGGCCGGATATCCCCACTACATCGCCGGACTGGCAAGCATTCTGGAAACCAAAGGCGATATGAGTCTTGCCAGAATTGACAAATCCTTCCGGACCATCATGGTCGATGATCTGCTGATGCCTTATTCTCCAAAACCCGATGAGATTCCCGTCATCGATGCCATAGCCGGGATAAGCGGCCGCATTCTATGCCCCGAAGAGCCGAACAGCATGTTTGCAACAGGCGAAATCGTGTTCATCGACAAGGGCCTGAATGATGGCATCCAATTCGGTCAATGCTATGCCCTGTATGAAGAAGATGACATCAATCAAACCCGGTTGTCTTATGACTATGGTGAAATATTGATACTGGGCGCCGAAGCGACCACGGCAACCGCACTGATCACACGGACCGACCGCACCATCGAAAAATCTGCTGAATTCCGCACCCCGACATCAGCCATGATGCTCAGGACTGATCTGCGCTGACCATATCCATCTGAATTCCCCGCAGTCTGAGCTGATCAAAAAATGGCCCTGGCGGGATATGGGTCACCGGAGACAGAACCCCTTTATCCGGAATCTGGCCGGTTGCGATCATCTCGACAGCAATGCAGGCCGGATAACTGACACCCAGCGCCATGCCCATGAGGCCGGTTGACAAATCCCGCTCGATACGGACAATGCCGGTCAGCTTTTTCATTTTTCCGTTCTTTTTCCCGATCAATACGTTCAGCATGACCGCCAGATCCTTTTCTTCGGGTTGATACTGAAGTCTCGGCGCCATCAATTGGACCAGGAATTCATGAGGCGTTACCGGACAGGGAAGACCCGGTACCGGCGTTTCATCCAGAAAGCCCAGTTTCTTCAATGTGGCCCAGAACCCGCACCATCCAGGCCATCGCAGGGTGTATCTGCCGGACTGACGGACTGTTTTAATACCGAGAAGCGACAGGAAATGGGCGGCGTCGCCATTGGGAAACGCTTCCAGTTTGCCAAGGCCCGGAAAATCAATTTCATGGACAAATGCGTTTTCATGCTGATCCGCAGCAGAGATCCTGATGTCCTGCCCATTCTCGACAATGACCGAGTCCCGTTTCTGGGTTTTCAGGACCATGTCCCAGTTCCAACTGATCTTGTAGTTGATTGGATTGGTGCAGGCCGTTTTTTCCGGAATACCGCCGCAATATGAATTGAGGGTATGGATTTCATCAAACTGGTCGGCGCCATAATGATAAAATACCAGGTCGATTCCGGGGTCCAGACCGCATTCCGGCAATATGGCCACATTTCGGTCAACGGCCCGCTCATGCAGATCGATGAGGGGATACCCGTAATTGGTATTGACAATACTGACGCCGGCATCAATCGCCGCCAGCGCCGCATCGCGTGCGAACTGGGCGGGAAGCATGTCGATGACCCCATCCATGTTCTGCCGCATGACCGCCACCAGTGAATCATGATTGGTGGCATCAATCCGAACCGTTTCAATTTTGGTGGCGTCCAGAAAATCAAAATTCTGAATCAGATCCGGCTGCACATCGGCGCATACGATCCGTTTGACCAGGAGATTCCGGGACAGATCAAACAAAGCGGCCCTGCCCTGAATACCGCAGCCACCGAGAACAAGTATATTCATAAGCCTCCTGTGTTGTTTACGTGTCGTTTACCGGGATAAATCCGTACATACGACGTGCCCCTTTACTATATTTTAATCTGTTCTGCAATCTCAGCTTGCCGATACGGTGTCAATTCCGCTTTGAATTGACATTTTCGATAAAATATGAATAAAGTCCAAATCAAATGATCCCTTGTTCTTTTTTTTCAAATCACCCCGTACAAACCGTAACAGGAGGTAAAATGAAACAAAATCCCTTTCGTTTGCGCGCTATCCTGATCATCGTTACCGTTATGGTCACGTGCACACTGATCAGCGGGTGTGCCTCGACCAGTAAGGATCCCCAGCAGTCTCAGGCATCCCCTCAAAATGACAAGATGCCCGTTTATTATGATTTTGGTGATGTACTGGTTCCAAGCGAGCTCAAGCTGATCAAGAAGGAATCCTTTGTTTACCTGAGCTCTGGCGTCACATCCGGGGTACTCAGCCTGAAGGGACGGGTTGACGTCAATTCTATGGTTACCTTTTTTGAAAACAACATGGCCAAGGACAACTGGCGGATGCTGGGCTCATTCCGGTCCCCCAAAACCATCATGCTCTTTCAGAAAGAAAACCGCTGGTGCATCATCAGCATCAAGGATGAAACATTCAATGCGTATGTCGAAATCTGGGTGGCCCCTCACCTGAGTGGCGTTGACACTGGAATGAACAAATAGATTTTTTATACTTATCCTGAATTTATATGGTAAATGTTCATGCATCATTCCGGATGGTTCACCCCTGTCTATGAAAATCAGGCCATGATGATGGTATAGGCCTGTTCGTAGTGACGCCGTAAGGCGTTTTTTTTAAATGCCCCTACGGGCACACTACGAACATAGGGAAGCATTCCGGCCGAATGATATTTTTATGGTAAATAGTGCCTGAACGGAAACCC
>DFZE01000299.1:0-25192 GCA_002382065.1 Desulfobacteraceae bacterium UBA4064 | reverse complement strand
ACATTTGAATTTTGAATTTGTTTCGGATTTCGATATTCGAATTTTGTCTGAACAGGGGTTTTCGTTCAAACACTAAATATTCATGAATCATTCCAGAGGCTTCACCTCATATATGAAAATTAAATTTACCATGTTCAATCTGAGACCTGTTCTATAAAAATAACGAACTGAATCCGGGACAATATGCCAGCAGTCAGTCTGAACCATAAACAGATAATTCTGGGCGTATGCGGTGGCATCGCCGCATACAAAAGTGTCGAACTGCTTCGACTGCTCAAAAAAGAGCAGGCGGATGTTCGCGTGATCATGACCCAAAATGCAACCCGGTTTGTCGGCCCGCTGACGTTTGAGGCGCTTTCCGGCACACCGGTCTTTCTCAGTGTGTTTGATCCCGCGGACAACGGCGCCATCAGACACATCGACTGGGCCCAATCCGCTCATGCCGTCATCATTGCTCCAGCCACAGCCAACATGATCAGCAAACTGGCTGCCGGGCTTGCAGATGATGCCTTGAGCACCCTCATGCTGGCAGTATCCTGTCCGGTTCTGATCTGCCCGTCCATGAACATGCACATGTATCAGCACCTGTCGGTACAGGAAAACCTGAATCGTCTCAAGCACTATGGATATCATCTTCTGGAGCCGGATGCCGGCTATCTGGCCTGTGGCGAACAGGGGCCGGGAAGGCTTCCGGATCCGCCGGAAATTCTGGATATATTGATGGACGTGATAACACCCAAGGATCTGGCCGGAAAACGGATACTCGTCTCGGCCGGCCCCACCCGGGAATTTATCGATCCGGTACGGTTTATCAGCAACCCCTCTTCGGGAAAGATGGGTTTTGCTCTGGCCATAGCCGCCCGCAGGCGGGGCGCGGATGTCACCCTGGTGTCTGGTCCCACCAGCCTGCCCTGTCCAGGACGATTGACGGTCATTCCGGTTCAGTCTGCCGCCGAGATGGCCGAAGCGGTTCTGGAGGCTTCAAATCAGGCGGATATCATCATCAAAACCGCTGCGGTCTCGGACTATCGTCCACAGATTCAGGCGCCTCAAAAAATAAAAAAATCCGCGGATGAACTTGAACTGCGGATGATCAAAAATATCGACATCCTCAGGGAACTGGGAAAACGAAAACGTCCCGGACAGATACTGGTCGGTTTTGCCGCCGAAACCGAATCGCTGATCAAACATGCCACGCAAAAATTACAGGAAAAACGACTCGACATGATTGCCGGAAACATTGTCGGCAGCACAGACTCGGGTTTTTCTGCGGACACCAACCGGGTGACACTGTTTTATGCGGATGGTACATCAGAACCCCTGTCTCTTTTGGCAAAAAATGAACTGGCTCATATCATTCTGGACCGGATTCTGGACCGATGCGGTTAATTTTCCATTCAGAACTGAAACGGCCCTGCCAATGAACCCAAAAAACACACTGACCGGACTCTTTGACGATATCAAAAACAGTCTGATGTATCTTAAAGAAAAAGGCTATACCGCGCTCCCCTGTTCGGAAGAAAGTCTGAATGTTCTGCGCGCCTGGAAAGAGGGTGCGGTTGCTGCGCCGCCGGTCATGCCCCGGGAGTCCCTGGAGGATATTCGAAACGATATCGGAGACTGTCACCGGTGCCCCTTATGTGAAAAACGAACCCACATCGTTTTTGGCGCCGGAGATCCCCATGCCAGACTGGTCTTTGTCGGAGAAGCGCCGGGAGACGAAGAAGATCAGCAGGGCCATCCATTTGTCGGAGAAGCCGGTCAGTTGCTGACCCGAATCATCCAGGCCATCAATCTGACCCGGGACCAGGTCTATATCTGCAATGTCATCAAATGCCTGCCCCCAGGCAACCGGAATCCGGAATCCCTTGAAATACACACCTGTCTGCCGTTTCTGAAACGTCAGATTCAGGCCATCGGTCCGCGATTTATCTGTACACTGGGGAAATATGCCGCTCAAACCCTCCTGAAATCCCAATCTCCCATTTCAGCGCTCAGGGGACGTTTTTATGACTATGGCGGAATCAGGCTGATCCCCACGTTTCATCCGGCTTACCTGTTAAGAAATCCTGACAAAAAGCGCGAGGTTTGGGAAGACATGAAGCTGTTGATGAGCGAATATGGTGCGGACAGGGGATGAATCGCATCTGTTTGCAATGAACCGATCCTGATTCATGCCGTTTTTGCCGGAGCCCGGAAACCTGTGACCGAAACGACAATTGTGACCGGATGGGTTATCCAAATGCCAGAGGTAAAAAGCCGGTCGCACGGCTCCAAATATTTATTGTCGTCAAACCGGAATCATGTTACCGTGCCTGGAAACCAGATGACATGATCGTGCCTTCAGGATAACGATGATTTTTACCTGGTCATATGGAAATCTGTTTGGCCATATTGGTTTCAAATTTCAAACCTGAAATACGATAGATATTGTCCGAAAACGGAATGCAGGAAAATCACTCATGCCCCGTATCATTACTGTTGGAAATCATAAAGGTGGCGTTGGCAAAACCACAACAACCGTCAATCTGTCTGACGGCATTGCCCGGGAAGGGTTTCGCGTTCTGGTCATTGATGCCGATCCACAGGGAAATTCCACATCGATTCTGCTTCCGGAAATTGAGCTGAGAGAGCGGTTTTCCCTGGTCAAGGCGCTTGCCGCGCCAATCAAGGAAGGCAGAATGTCTTCCATGGCCTGCAAAACCGTCAATCCCAATGTGGATGTCATCCCCAATACCATTCAATGCATGGTATGGGAACGGTCGGTTTCAACCACACCGGATGCGGTACTTGGATTCAAACGACTGATACGAAATGACAAGGGCATTGACAGGTATGATTTCATTATCATCGATACGCCGCCCAACATCGGCACCATGGTTCATAACGCCCTGATGATATCCGATTATGTCCTGGTTCCAATTCCCACATCGGATCAGTTTGCCCTGGATGGTTTGGCCACCTTTCTGAAACTGATTCAGAACATTCGCAGTCAGCATGACAAATTGAAGCTTCTTGGCATCCTTTTGACCAAATTTGATACCCGCGAAACAGTTTATGTCAAAAATCGCGAAAAAATGCTCATGTTTTTCAAATCCAAGGGCATCCATGTGTTTGACACGACCATTCGTTTTACCGTCAATATCGATATGGCCCATATCAAGAGAAAAACCATATTCAGTTTTGATTCCGCCTGTCAGGGCGCCATCGATTACAGAAATCTGGCCAAAGAGGTGGTAAAAATTGTCCGGAGTGACACCGCACAACCGTGAAAACGACATCTCAGAAAACGATTTATTCGGCTCCATTCCCAGAGCGCTGGATATCAATCCGTTTGAAGGAATCAATCTGGATGACATTTGCGTCATAACCCCGGATAAACCGGTCCATGATGACGACTGGGACTTTATCGAAATCAATCCCATCGACGGAATTGACATTGCAGAAATGAGTGTGATCCGGCCGGATGGTTCATGGTCCAAAACCGTCGAAGATTTTGAAGTTGTAGAAATAAAGCCGGATTATTCCCGGGACTGCGTGATGGTATTTGTCGGCAGGCTGGTGTCTGCCATTCCGGTTCAAAAGAGATCCCGATGAATTTTTCGTGCCCATTCCGGCTGATTTCAGGGGCTGTCGGTCAAAGGCAACATTATCTTTTTCTTTACTTTGAGGCGGCCTGTTGATAAAAGTCAGGCATCGGATCAGGTTTAGAGCCTGTTTGAAGATTCTGGATCAGGCCCGATAACAAGGCGGAAAGCGCCTTAAAAGCGGGGCATACACGGGTGAGCATTTTGAGGTGCTTTCCAACGCAGTTAGCGGGCCTCAGGCGGGATTTTCAAACAGGCTCTCAAACAAATTTGTCCCCGAGTAAACGCTTAACAGGAAGGAACTGAATAAAATGGATATCAGCAGAAAATTGGGCATCCTGGTTTTTTGTGGCGTCCCGGCCATTATTGGCGGTGGCATTGTCTATGGCATTTTTCACAGTTATATCCCGGTTGCGATATGGGAAGTATTTCTGCTGTTGACCGCCGGAGGATTTGCCGCCAAATAACACCAAACCGTCATTTCACCGGTTTGTGACCGCTTTTTAGCCTGGCCCGTGGCAGGAGGGATTGTTTTCGGAAGTCACGGGTCCTGCTTCCAGTAATTTCCCTTGGCCGATACCGTTTTTCAGTGTACCGTTCGGGGCGTGTTATCAGTCGGGGATGGCCAATAGTTTTTTAAGGGCGTCAGCCGCAATGGGTCGCTCCCCGCCATGCCATCTTCCCCAAAATCATCATCCTGAAAACTGTTCCCTGTATCAAATTCTTTTTCAACACCAATGAGACGTCAGACCGATATACGAAACGAGGCTGTTTGAATTCACACCCTGCAAAAAACATGATGCTGTGGTTTTTTCTGGCAGTTTTTCTGATATCCGGCATGCTGCTCTTTTGGGTCCTCTGGCCATTTATGTCAATTATTGTGCTGGCTGGTGTTATCACCAGTGCATTTCAACCGGTTTATCGGTATTTGGGCAGGCTGTTCAATCCCTATGTATCATCCTTTATCACCTGCCTGCTGCTTTTCCTGATTTTATTTGTTCCAATTGCCATCAGTGTGGGAGCTTTGTCCCGGGAAGCCTATGGATTGTATCAGATTGGAAAAAATTCGGCTATTCAGGATCAGATCAGTTCTGTTATCGAAAATTCGCGTGTGATCGAGAAAACCAATCAGGTGTTGTCCCGATTCAATATTCAGTTGACCGGAGAAGAGTTGAACCGGACAGTATCCGAAATGGGAAAGGCTATGGGACTGTTTCTCTATGAGCAGGCCAGTGCGGTTGCATCCAACATCGCCTCCTTTCTCTTTTATTTTTTCTTTATGCTGATGATTGTTTTTTATTTTTTTATTGATGGCGACAGACTGATCCAGTTTTTTCTGGACTTATCCCCGCTTCCGCACGAACAGGACGTTATGCTGATCAGACAGTTTCATAACATGGCAGGCGCCATTCTGATTGGAAACGGGCTGTCCGGATTGATTCAGGGGGTGATGGGCGGAATCGCATTTGCTGTTTTTGGTCTCAAATCCCCAATTCTCTGGGGTGTTGTCATGTCATTCATGGCCTTTGTCCCCATATTTGGAACCGGCGTCATTCTGATTCCCACCATCATTTATCTGTATCTGGCAGATCGCATTGGCGCTGCCATTTTTTTTATGATATTCTATATTGTCACATTCGGATCAGTGGAGTATGGATTGAAACCACGTCTGGTCGGGCACCAGGTAAATATGCACTCACTTCTGGTATTTCTGTCCATCATTGGCGGGTTGAATATGTTTGGCATTCTGGGAATCATCTATGGCCCGCTGGTCGTTGCCATGTTTTTGACGCTGACTGAAATCTATCGCACCAATTACCAGAATATCGGAGTGATTGGCGATATCCAATAACATATAATCGCTTCATCCCGAACCCGGGACTTTCTTTGCCTGACCCGGCATGACATCTGAATGTCAACCGTAATGACTCAGGTATCCAGGATTCAGGCGCCAGAATAAACAATGAATTGTTGCTGTTTATAAAAATGATATTTTCCTTGTTTATTCTGGCTTCTGGCTTCTGAATTCTGTGTTTCCACAATTTTTAACCGACAGCATTATATCTGGGCAGTTTTAGTTAACCCAAAATTAATTGATTGATTCAAGGAGTTGATATTTCTGTGACGACATTGGAGCCCGAAGAAAAATTTCCCGAAGTCCGCATCGACAGTGAACTTAAAAAATCCTATCTGGACTATGCGATGAGCGTCATCATCGGCAGAGCGCTGCCCGATGTACGCGATGGACTGAAGCCGGTGCATCGACGGGTCCTGTTTGCGATGCACGAACTGAAAAACGACTGGAACAAGCCTTACAAAAAATCGGCACGTATCGTCGGTGATGTCATCGGTAAATATCACCCGCATGGCGACACGGCGGTATATGACACGATTGTCCGGATGGCCCAGAATTTTTCCATGCGCTATCCCCTGGTGGATGGCCAGGGCAACTTTGGATCTGTAGATGGCGATCCCCCTGCAGCCATGCGATATACCGAAATCCGGATGAAGCGAATCGCCCACCACATGATGGACGATCTGGAAAAGGACACGGTCGATTTCATCCCCAACTATGACGAGTCCCTGTCCGAACCGGCGGTTTTGCCCAGCAAACTTCCCAATCTGCTGATCAATGGTTCATCGGGCATTGCCGTGGGCATGGCCACCAATATTCCGCCGCACAATCTGGGTGAAACCATTGCCGCCATAACAGCCATTATCGATAATCCGGATATTACCACCGATGAACTGATGACCATCATACCCGGGCCCGATTTTCCCACGGCCGGTATCATTCACGGCCGAAACGGTATCCGGGAAGCGTATGAAACCGGAAGGGGCATCATCCGGGTCCGGGCCCGTGTGGAAGTTGAAGAAGACAAAAAATCCGGTCAGGAGACCATTGTCGTTACCGAACTTCCCTATCAGGTGAACAAGGCCAGACTCATTGAAGTCATTGCCGGAATGATCCGGGACAAGCAGTTGGAGGGTATCCGGTTTGTCCGGGATGAATCCGATCGGGACGGCATGCGGATCGCGGTTGCACTGAAACGGGACCAGCCGGCTGAAATCGTTCTCAATCAGTTGTTCAAACATACCCGGATGGAGGTGACCTTTGGCATCATTTTCCTGGCGGTGGTGAACAACCGGCCCGAGTTGCTGACGATCAAACAGATTCTGGCGCATTTTATAGAACACCGAAAGCAGGTCATTGTCCGGCGGACCCGATTCGATCTGAAAAAGGCTGAAGAGCGCGCCCATATCCTGCTGGGGCTGAAAGTCGCCCTGGATAATCTGGATGCCGTGGTTGCCCTGATTCGGGCATCCAGCTCACCGGCAGAAGCCAAAGCCGGTCTGATTGAAACCTTCAGCCTGAGTGCCATTCAGGCCCAGGCCATTCTGGATATGCGACTGCAGCGGCTGACCGCACTGGAGCAGAACAAAATTATAGAGGAATACCAGAAAATTCTTCAGGATATCGAGTGGTTCCGTAAAATTTTATCCAGTGAGCAGATTGTGCGCGATATCATCAAGGATGAACTGACCGCCATGCAGACCGATTTCGATGATCCCAGGCGCACCGAGATCATCGATGAAATGACGACGCTGACAGAAGCGGATCTGATTGCAAAAGAAGATATGGCAGTCACCATTTCCAACAGCGGATATATCAAACGGAATCCCATCACCCTGTACAACAGTCAGCGCAGGGGCGGCAAGGGCAAAACCGCAATGGGGACCCGGGAGGAGGATTTTGTCGAGCATCTTTTCATTGCCTCCACCCACAATCTCTTTCTGTTTTTCACCAACCAGGGCCGCATCTACCGGTGCCGGGTCTATGAACTTCCACAGGCCAGTCGCGCCAGCAAGGGAAAGGCCATTGTCAATCTGCTGAATTTCCAGCTCAATGAAAAACTGACCGCGGTGTTGTCGATTCCGGATTTTGAGCCCGGCTCTCATATTCTGATGGCGACCCGGCTTGGAATCATCAAAAAAACAGATCTCATGGCCTTCAGCCACTCCCGGGCTAACGGCATCATCGCCATCGATCTGAATCCGGACGATGAGCTCATCAGCGCCAAAATTACGGATGGCACCATGAATGTTTTTCTGGGATCCGCCCGGGGTAAATCCATCCGGTTTCATGAATCCGATGTCCGCCCGACCGGCCGAACCGCCATGGGCGTCAAGGGTATTCAACTGACACCCGGGGACAAGCTGGTCAGCATGGAGGTCATGAGTCATGGACAGACCCTTGTCACGGTTACGGAAAACGGTTTTGGCAAGCGCACCTCCATCGATGAATACCCGGTTCAAAGACGGGGTGGAAAAGGCGTCATCACCATCAAAACCACTGCCAGAAACGGAAAAGTCGTGGCCATTCTGCTGGTGGCCGATGACGATGACCTGATGCTGATGACCAATGGGGGGAAAATCATTCGGATGCCGGTTCGGGGGATTTCGGTCATCAGCCGTAACACCCAGGGTGTCCGGCTGATGGATATGGATCAGAACGAAAATGTTACGGGTGTGGCGCGGCTGGCTGAAAAAGAGGAAGAAATCTGATGGATGCTGCAGCCTGTTTTTCCCGCCTAAATGACATGCGAATCGGTGTGGTGGGCGCCGGCAGTTGGGGAACGGCACTGGCCAATCTTTTGGGAAACAAGGGGTATGGGGTGGATTTGTGGGTGTTTGAACCGGAAGTGCGGGATGCGATTGAAAACCGTCATGAAAACCCGATTTTTTTATCCGGCATCACGCTATCCGGAAATCTGAGGCCATCGTGCGATTTGGAGACCGTTGTATCCGACAAGGACCTGGTATTGGTGGTCACCCCATCGCACGTCATGCGCACCGTATCCCGGGAGATGGCGCCATGTCTGTCACCGGATACCCTGGTGGTTTCAGCGTCAAAAGGCATTGAAAACGACTCGTGGCTGACCATGACCGGTGTCCTACAGGAAAATCTGCCCCGGATACCGGCCGATCAGATTGCTGTTCTGTCCGGGCCCAGCTTTGCCAGGGAGGTGGCCTGCAATTTACCAACGGTTGTTGCCGTCGCCTGCCGCAACCGTCAGACGGCGACACTGATTCAGCATGTGTTTGCCACACCATTTTTCCGGGTGTACACCAACAGCGATGTCATTGGTGTGGAACTGGGGGGATCTGTCAAAAATGTGATTGCCATTGCCGCAGGCATTGTAGATGGCATGGGCATGGGCCTGAACACCCGGGCGGCGCTGATCACCCGGGGGATGGCGGAAATCCGAAGACTGGGGATCAGAATGGGCGCCAACCCCCATACATTTGCCGGTCTGGCCGGCTTCGGGGATCTGATATTGACCTGCACCGGCGATCTCAGCCGAAACCACACCGTGGGCAAAAAACTGGGACAGGGCATGAAACTGCCGGAAATCCTCTCGGAAATGCGCATGGTGGCGGAAGGTGTCAAGTCATCCCGGTCTGTCTATCATCTGTCCGGTCATTTGAATGTTGAAATGCCCATATCCCACGCGGTATATCACATTCTGCATGACGATCTGTCGCCCAAAGAAGCGGTTGTCCAGTTGATGACCCGGGATCTGAAAGATGAAATAGAAGAATAAATTACATGAACCAGAGCACATCGGAATCCGGATTGACGCGCAGCCCCCACAAGGGAGAAGGCCATCGGAAGCGGCTGCGTGAAAAATTTCTGGATGCGGGTCTGACCGCATTTCAGGATGACGAGGTCATCGAACTGCTGTTGACCCTGGGAACCCCCAGAAAAGACTGCAAGGACACGGCCCGGGATTTGCTGAAAAAATTCAAAACCTTTCAGCAGGTTATCGAGGCGCCGACAGATGAACTGATTCAAATCAGGGGTATCGGTCCGCAAAATATATTCGGAATCCGCCTGATTCGGGCCGCAGCCGAACGGTATCTCGAAAAACGGCTGAAAAATTCGGTGCTGGTCCATAACGCCAAAGAGCTTTTCGATTATCTGTACATGAACATGCGGGACAAATCCCGGGAAAACTTTCTGGCCATTTATCTGGATGCCAAAAACCACATCATCGAATTGGAAACCCTGTTTGAAGGGACCCTCACATCCACATCCGTCTATCCCCGGGAAGTGGTTGCTGCGGCGCTGAGACATCACGCGGCTGCCGTAATCTTCGCCCACAACCATCCCTCTGGCGATCCCGCGCCGTCACCCGAAGATTTTTCGGTCACCCGGCAGCTCATTGCCGCATGCCGGATCATATCGGTAACGGTTCATGAGCATATCATCATCGGAAACAACCAGTATTTCAGCTTTGCCGATCAGGGCTATATTGCCCGGGCCTATCAGGAATGCGACAGGGAGCCGGGTATCGCATGACAGCGCCAGAAGATTCCCGCCCCCCCTGCTTTGGCAATCTGGAGCAGGTGTTCCCAAAAGCAGACGACGGATTGCGTCATACACCCGAATCGTGCATGGCCTGCGGCCACAAAACAGCCTGCCTGAGATCGGCCATGATGAATAAGCAGGGGTTGTCGGTACAGGAGGAACTGGTGGACCGGGCCTGGTCATCCGGAATGATCGGCTTTATGGGCAGATGGTCCCGAAAAAAAAACCTGCACCGCAAAAAAATGAATCCGGATGGATGAAAATCCGTTTTTTTCATCCCAAATTTCAAATTTGAAACCTTTTCAAAGGAGGCATTCATGAAAACCATAAAAGATATCGATATCGCCGGGAAACGGGTTCTGATTCGGGTGGATTTCAATGTTCCCCTGAACAAGGAAAGACAGATTACAGATGACGCCCGGATTCAGGCGGTTCTGCCCACGATAAAATATGCCCTGGATAACCGGGCCATCCTGATTCTCGCCTCCCATCTGGGCAGACCGAAAGGCAAGGTAATGCCGGAATACAGCCTGAAACCCGTGGCCGAAAGACTGTCCCATCTGCTTGATAAACCGGTTGCCTTGGCCCCGGATTGCATGGGCTCAGATGTGATGGATCAGATAGCAAAAATGTCGCCCGGCCAAATCCTGGTTCTGGAAAACCTGCGGTTCCATCCCGAAGAAGAAAAAAATGACAATGACTTTGCAAAAAGCCTGGCAGGTCTGTGCGATGTGTATATCAATGACGCCTTTGCCGTGTCCCATCGGGCCAATGCCTCGGTGGAGGCCATTGTGCGCCATGCCCCGGTGTCCGCTGCCGGATTTCTGATGAAAAAGGAGATCACCTATTTCCGCATGGCCCTGACCGACCCCAAACGCCCCCTGATTGCCATCGTGGGCGGGGCCAAGGTCTCAGGCAAGCTGGGAGTGCTGGAAAACCTCCTGGGCAAAATCGACAAGCTGATCATTGGCGGCGCCATGGCCAACACGTTTCTCAGAAGTATGGGATATGCCACCGGGAAATCCCTGGTGGAACCGGATCTGATCGAAACGGCCGGCGCCATTCTCAAACGGGCCGCAGAAAAGCAGATACCGGTTTATCTGCCGGTTGATGTGACCATAGCCGATGCCCCGAATGCCGCTGCAAAAACCGCTGTGGTTCCGGTACAGGAAATTCCCGATGACCAGATGGCACTCGACACCGGCCCCGCAACAGCCATGCTGTTTGCAGAAGCCCTGCAGAATGCCGGAACCATTGTCTGGAATGGTCCGATGGGCATGTTCGAGGCGCCGCCATTCAACCGGGGAACGGCGGCCATGGTGGATCATGTTGCATCCTCAGGCGCTGTCAGCATCATTGGCGGCGGCGATACCGGCGCTGCGGTGTATCAATCCGGAAAAGCCGATCGCATGACCTATATTTCAACCGGTGGTGGTGCATTTCTGGAACTGATGGAGGGGAAATCCCTTCCCGGCGTGGCGGCACTGGAAAAAGCAGATCGATAATCAATCTGACACCGCTGTGATACGCGCCCGGTACAAATGGATTCTGGCGCTTGGGGTTGCGGCAACCGGGGCGATGGCAGTTCTGCTTCGCCCCGATGTTATCGCCTGGTTCAGGCAGATATATGATCTGATTACGGATCGGGCCACCATCGAATCTTTAGTCACATCGTTTGGTAATACTGCTCCCCTGGTATTCATGGGAATTCAGATTTTGCAGGTGATTTTTGCGCCCATTCCGGGCGAGGCGACCGGATTCATTGGTGGCTATCTTTTCGGAGCATTCAACGGATTTCTGTATTCCAGCATCAGTCTTTCCATTGGTTCTGTGATCAATTTTGGAATTGGGCGGGTTCTGGGTCAGAGACTGATTCACCGGCTGATTCCCCAAAAACAGATCGATCGTATGGCGGTTCTGACCCGTCCCAAGGGCATGCTGGCCATTTTCCTGCTGTTTGTTTTTCCCGGCTTTCCCAAAGATTATCTGTGCCTGTTTCTCGGTATCACGGAAATGCCTGTCAAAGTTCTGGTACTGATGGCCACCATTGGCAGAATGCCGGGAACATTGGCGCTCAGTATTCAGGGGCAGTCGCTCCTGGAAAAGAACCACACGGTTTTCTGGGGGCTGATGATCCTGTTTGTCATTCTGGCAGGGGCCTCATACCGGTACCGGAACAGACTGTACACCTGGTTGGAGAAGCTTGGAAAAAAAGATGCTGCATCCCGTTTGCCGTGAAAATAGCGTGGTCAGTTATACTGTGTCCCCCATCCAGGTCCTTCACTGTCGGACGGTCGGCCCGTAGAGACAAGGCATGCCTTGTCTCTACAAATGAAAATCGCAGATTGTGACTGTTCAAAGTATATCAGTGACCAGCGATCAGTCTGATACAGGCATTGAATGGGTAGCCACCCCGATCATGACCGTTTACAAATAATTGAACACAAGACATATCCAATCAGAGGTGATGGGTGATTTACTGGAATGTTCGGGAAGAACTCAGTCTGGCGAACCGGCTCAGGCGTTCCTATTATGAACTGCTGCGGGATCAACTGGATCAGTGGATGCTTCAATCCGCACTGGTGGATTCCTATGCCAATTTCAGCAGCAAAAAGCAGGCCTATCCATTTGTCGAAAAACGGGAGCTGAAGCCCCGGGCAAGAATTCCGGATATCGAACATAAAAACCAGAATTCCTTTCTGGTCATTTTTGTTGAAGACACCATTCCCATATCTTTTAAAAAATATATCCGTTTTTTTAATGAAAACAAGACGACCCGAACCAATCTGACCGAAGCCCGGGTTCTGTCCCTGGCAGATGATTTTGACAGAAATCAGAAATATATCGAAGCGATCATTTTTCCGGATTTGCTGAAAAAACTGATACCGGTTGATTATGCCATGCTGATTCAGCGGGATCCGGCTTCCCGGACCCGGGACCGGTATCATCTGTCTCATTTCCATGTCCGCATTGACTGCCCCATTGCCAAAGCGGCTGAAATGATGGCTCTGAATCTGCGTTATATTTCAAAGGATCTGTATGAGCGGGGGGATAAATATGCCGAGGACATCCAGAAAAAATTTTTTGAATTTTATGGCCTGCCCTTCATGTCAGGCGGAAGAAGAACAGCGGCCATTGTGGCGGCCCAGTATCTGAAAAAGCTTCCGTGCATCTCGACTGTGTATGTGGGCAGCGCGGCAACCCGGTCTTTGACACGGATATCGGAAAGAGGAACCTCAAAAGCGGTTTTGATCAAATTGACCAATGAGGAAATGGCGCAATTGGCGGAGAGTCATCAGCTCAGTATTCATTCGTTTCACAAAAACTATCTGGTGCATAAACGGGAGGGATATGGCATCAGCATTTTTCAGGCATGTTATTCCTCAACGGATCAGGCCCGTCAGCCAGATGATGGGAAGCTGAGAGAGTTGCGGCCGGATCTGAACTGGCAGACGGTTTCGGTTCAGCATATTCTGCCAAAACCCGGCGTGTGGCGTTATCCACCGCTGCCGGTCAATCTGATATATTCATAGATGACGGTTATCCCCTTCCCCCGATTTGGGGGAAGGAACCATTTGAAATACCCGCATCAATCCCGGCTGTTGGTCACGCCCATGATGCGAAGCAGCATGAGAAAGAGATTGATGAAATCCAGATACAGCGTCAGTGCTCCCAGAATGGCGCCTTTTCGAATGACGCCGCCGTCGAGACCATCCGGCTGAGTCAGCGCCATCATCTTCAGTTTCTGGGTGTCATAGGCTGTCAGACCCACAAACACAATCACACCGACATAACTGATGATCATGCTCATGGCTGAACTCCGGATGAACAAATTGACCAGAGACGCGATGATGATACCAATCAGTCCCATGGCCATGAAACTTCCCATGGATGTCAGGTCACGCTTGGCATTCATGCCATAGATACTGGTTGCCACAAATGTCGCTGCACAGATGAAAAACGTCGATGCAACGGATGCGCTGGTGTAAACCAGAAAAACAAACGCAAGGGTCAGTCCGTTCAGCACGGCATAAATCATGAAAACCCCGGTTGCAGTGGATGCCTGCATCCGGTTGATCCGTGCGCTCAGATAAAAAACCAGAGCCAATTCGGCGATGATCAGTCCAAAAAAGATCAACTGGTTTCCATAAATCACCTGAAGCAGTCCAGGGCTGTTTGCGACTGCGAACGCGACAAATCCGGTTATTCCCAGTCCAACAGCCATCCAGTTATAGACGCTGCGAATGAACTGATTGACCAAAATTTGGGCCTGTGTTGCGCCATACGCTAAGGGTTGCATTTCTAACCTCCTGTTTTTCTTTAATTTAAATAAAAGTATTCGGGCCTGGTGTGAATGTGACCGGCTTTTGTCCTAAACAGACATCATCCGGATTACCCGATTTGATCCAACAATTAAAATATAACACACTCTGAAACGTTTTCAAGCGAAAACGGATTGATAAAGACATGCTTGAATGGTAAACCATGTTAAGGGTTCAGGTTCAACATGGCAAAGAAGTTTTTTCAAACGCTGTTTAACATGTCAGAAAGGAATAATTTGTATGCGAGTTGGAATGGGTTATGATGTCCACCGGCTGGTTCCCGGTCGAAAACTGGTTCTGGGCGGGGTAACCATACCGTTTGAAAAAGGGCTGCTGGGCCATTCGGATGCAGACGTGCTGGTTCATGCCATCTGTGATGCATTGTTGGGCGCTGCCGGCATGGGTGACATCGGTCAGCATTTTCCGGATTCGGACAGCGAATACAAGGATGTTCGCAGTCTCAATCTGCTTAAAACAACCGCAGCCATGCTGCGGCAAAAGGGATTTCAAATCAAAAATATCGATACCACCATTGTGGCCCAGGCCCCACGGCTGTCCGGATTTCGCCCGGAAATGCAGAAAAACATTGCGGAAGCCGCCGGCATTCCGTTTGAATCCGTCAACATCAAATCCACCACAACCGAAGGAATGGGGAGCATTGGCCGGGAAGAAGGCATGTCTGCCATGTGTGTCGCACTTATCGAATCGATCCCGTCATGAAGCCGCCTGATTTCCGATGGATCGACCAAAAAGACGATCTGGAAAAACTGGCCCGTGACCTCAGTCGGGAAACCGCCATTGCCATCGACCTTGAAGCCGATTCCCTGTTTCACTTCCACGAAAAGATCTGCCTGATTCAACTGGCATGTCCCCGGTTCATCTGTCTGGTGGATACGTTGAATATTCCGGATTTAAGGCCACTTGCCCCAATTTTTTCAAATCCGGACATTCAGAAAATCTTTCATGGATCGGATTATGACATTCGAAGCCTGTACCGGGATTATGAAATTGAAGTCGTCAATCTGTTTGATACGGAACTGGCCTGCCGATTTCTGGGACTGAAACAGTCCGGCCTGAACGCGGTCCTGACCGAACGTTTTGATGTCGTTTTGGACAAGCGCTTCCAGAAAAAGGACTGGTCTGAACGCCCGCTTTCAAAAGAAATGCAGGAATATGCAGCACGGGATGTCCAATATCTGATACCGCTGGCAAAAGAACTTCAGGAAAATCTGACTTCAATGGGCAGACTGGCGTGGTTTCATGAAGAATGCCAATTAATCAGCCAGGTGCGATACACCGAATCCAGCCAGCCGCGATTTGTCAAAGTCAAGGGGGCAGGACGACTTCATCCGAGGAATCTGGCGGTTCTGGAATCCCTTCTGATGTATCGGGATGACATCGCAATGAAAAAAGACAAACCCCCGTTCAAGATTCTCGGCAACCCGATTCTTCTGGAAATCAGTATCAAACTGCCCCGAAGCATCGACGCCCTGGAGCGGTTGCGCATACTGAGTGGCAGACAGCTTGGTATGCATGGCGATGATCTCATCAAACGGGTTTTAACGGCGTTGGAAATTCCGGAAACGGAATTCCCGGTTTTTCCCAGACATACCGAGCCGGCAAAGGATAACGGCTACGCCAGACGATTGAATGCCCTCAAGCAGATCCGCCTCACCTGGTCACAATCCCTGTCCATGGATCCCGGGTTCATCTGCAACAACGCACTCCTGAACCGGATCGCCCTGAATCCGCCAGCCACAAAGGAGGCGCTGACCATGTTGCCCGGCATCAAATTCTGGCAAATCAATACCCTGGGTGATGATATCCTTAAAATCATTCGGGAAACCGGATAAGGCTTTCGGCAAAAATGAATCCGGGATGACCCATAACCTTATTTAAAAGGAGGCGCACCATGAAAATTCTGATGATAACCAATGAATATCCACCCAACATTTATGGCGGTGCAGGTGTCCATGTGGACTATCTCTGCCGGGAGCTGATTCGGCTTGACAGCGGTCAGCATCAATTGCAGGTGATGTGTTTTGGCGATCAGCAGAAGACCGGCGCAAATTTTGATGTAACCGGCTTTTCGGGTTTGTCCCAACTGTCCTGTCGGGACGGCGTCAATAGAAAGGTGATGGATGTTCTGGGCCGCAATCTTGTCATTGCCGGACAAACCGGAAATGCCGATATTGTGCATTGCCACACGTGGTACACCTTTCTGGCAGGCTGTCTGGCCAAAGAATTCCTGGATATTCCCATGGCCATCACCGTCCACTCCCTGGAGCCGAAACGCCCGTGGAAACGGGAACAGATCGGAACCGGCTACAACGTCAGCACCTGGCTGGAAAAAACCGCAATGGCAACGGCTGACGGGATCATCGCCGTGTCGCAGGGAATGAAAAATGACATTCTGAATGTTTATCACCCGGACCCTGATAAAATCCGGGTCATCTACAACGGCATCGATACAACGGAGTTCCGGAAAACATCCAATCCCGATGTCCTTGCCGCCTTTGGCATCGATCCGCTCAAACCATATGTCCTTTTCGTCGGCCGTATCACCCGGCAAAAGGGGATTATCCACCTGGTCCATGCCCTGTCAGATATTATGGAAGGGGTTCAGATCGTGTTATGCGCCGGGGCGCCGGATACCGAAGCCATTTCACAGGAAATGCGCACTGAAGTTGAACAGGCCCGTACACAGACGTCAAACACCATCATCTGGATTCCCGAAATGGTGCCTGTTGACCGCCTGGTGGTCTTATACAGTGGTGCGGCCCTGTTTGTCTGCCCCTCGGTTTACGAACCCTTTGGCATCATCAATCTGGAGGCCATGGCCTGCGGCACACCGGTGGTTGCTGCAGCGGTTGGGGGAATTCCTGAAGTCGTGGTACCCGATCAAACCGGAATTCTGGTTCCCTTCCAGGCGGTCAGCGATGCGGACCCCGAGCCCCGCAGGCCGGATGAGTATGCCCATGATCTGGCAACAGCCATCAATGCACTTCTGAATTCACCCGAAAGGCGGGCCGCCATGGGTGCCGCAGCCCGTCTGAGGGTGGAAGCCATTTTCGGGTGGGATGCCATTGCCAGGCAGACGCTGGATTATTACGACGAATTGCGCCGGACACGGTCCCGGCCCAAAATCATCTGACGGCGTTTCATGATGGGCATCACCGTTTCAAAAAATGTGCTGGCCACATATCGACTTCAGTTGGGTCCGGATTCAGGCTTTCAAACAGTCTGCAATCTGATCCCCTACTTTCGCGATCTCGGCATCAGCCACCTGTATCTGTCCCCCTGCCTTCAATCGGCCTCCGGAAGCACACACGGATACGATGTGGTCAATCCTTCGGAATTCTGCGCAGAACTGGGCGGCCCAACGGGATTTGACGCATTGTGTAAAACAGCGGCCAGATATGAAATCGGGCTGGTGCTGGATATCGCGCCCAATCACATGGCTGTTTTTGATCGGCAAAACCGCTGGTGGTGGGATGTGTTGGCCAACGGCCCCCAAAGCCGGTATGCCGGCTTTTTTGACATTCGCTGGGACCATCCGGACCCGGCTTTGCGTGACAGAATTCTGTTACCGGTTCTTGGGGATGAGCCCGACCGCTGCATCCAAAACCGGCAGATTCAACTCCGTCGCCAGGATTCGGAAATGATTCTGGTGTATTTCGAACACGAATTTCCCGTTTCAAATGCGTCAATGGCTGATCTGCTTCAAACAACCGGCCAGGATTTCGAATCCGTTTTCATCAACGAATTGGTTGAACCGTCCCCCAATCTCCCCTCCCGTGATTTTCTTGTCACCAACCGGAATGAATTCGGGTTTCTGATAACCGATGAAATGATTCAGGCCATTAACACGGATCCGGTGCGGCTGAAACAGGTTTTGGATCGCCAGCATTATCAGCTTGCATTCTGGCGACGCGCCAATTTGGATCTGAATTATCGCCGGTTTTTCGACATCCAACACCTGGCCGGCGTGTGTGTGGAAAAAGAAGCGGTCTTTGAAGCCACGCATGGGCTGATCCTGGAATGGGTCAAAAACGGCCGGATTGACGGACTGCGTATCGATCATCCTGACGGATTAAAGGATCCATATGCCTATTTTCAGCGGCTTCGGATGGCAGCCCCCCGAACCTGGATTGTTGTTGAAAAAATTCTGGAACCCGGGGAGACACTTGATCCGGATTGGGCGGTTGCCGGCACCACCGGTTATGATTTTCTGAATCAGATCAACGGACTTTTTGTGGATTCCCGAAATGCAGGCCGCATGACCGGTTTCTACAGGGAATTTACCGGCGCATCAACAGACTACCATGCCATTGTCCACAAAAAGAAATGTCTGATTATTGATCGCCTGTTTCAAAGTGAGGTGTCTCATCTGCAACACCTGTTGACAGGCTGTTTTCGCCAATTTTTGGGATATGATATGTCCCGGCAACAAATTTTGGGCAGGGCACTGACAGCCGTTCTGACATGTTTTCCGGTTTATCGAACCTATATTCGGCCCGATACCGGCCACGTCAGTGACAGGGATCGGACAATTGTTCAGGAAGCCCTGACCCGGGCCCGCGGCCAGCAACCGGACATTGCCCCTGACATCTGGCAATTGATCGAAAACATTCTCCTGCTGGTGCATACCGGAAAACAGGCGTGTGAATTTGTCTGGCGATTTCAGCAGTTGACCGGTCCTGTCATGGCCAAAGGGGTCGAGGATACCGTGTTTTATTGCTTCAACCGCTTGGTTTCCCTGAATGAGGTTGGCGGGAATCCCGGAAATTTCGGCACGTCAACGGATGACTTTCACGGGTTTTGCCAACGGATACAATCCCGCTGGCCGGACACCATGCTGGCCAGCGCCACTCATGACACCAAACGGGGTGAGGACACACGCATCCGGATCGGGCTCCTGTCTGAGATTCCGGAAGACTGGATCGATGCGGTCCGGCAATGGTCCCGAATGAATGCCCGATTTCGTCAAAATGGATTTCCCGATCCCAATACGGAATATTTTTTCTACCAGACGCTTGTCGGTGCCTGGCCCATTGGATGTGATCGCCTGGTGCCCGCCATGATGAAGGCCGTCAAAGAGGCCAAGGTTTATACCTCGTGGACAGATCCGGACCCGGTTTATGAGGCAGCGCTGCAAACCTTTATCGAAACGGTGATGGGGGATTCACATTTCATATCTGATCTGGCCGGGTTTGTTGAAACGCTTGCCTGGCCGGCAATGGTCACATCCCTGTCCCAGACGCTGATCAAATGCACCGCCCCGGGCGTACCGGATATCTATCAGGGGACTGAACTTTGGGACCGGAATCTGGTCGATCCGGACAACCGGCGTCCGGTCGATTTTGATATTCGCCAACAATTGCTGGATGAAATCGGATCGCTTCCCATTGACAGGATACTGAAACGGCATGCCGAAGGATTGCCCAAAATTTTTTTGCTGCAAAAGGCACTCTCTGTCCGAAAACAGATCGCAGAAGCCTTTGGCCCCATGGGTGACTACCGCCCGGTGGCCGCCAGTGGCGAATGCGCCAGACATCTGGTGTCATTTATCCGGGGGGATCGGGTGCTGGTCCTGGCGCCAAGGCTCGTGATCACACTGAATGGCAACTGGAACAATACCGTTATCGATGTACCGGCCGGACGATGGGAAAACAGTTTAAATGGAGAAATCCACACCGGTGGGAGATTCACCGTAGCACGGATGCTGGAAGTATTTCCAGTGGCGCTGCTGGTGAAAAAAGGAGGTATTCAATGATCGAACAAATTGCACATCAGGAGGAATTGCACCTGGATGACTATGGCAATCTGACATACCTGTCCGCAGTCGTTCAAAATTTAAAATTATCCGCTCAAACGCTGGCGCCCAAATTAAAGGGGCGAACGGTCTGGATGCTCAACTCCACAGCCCGGGGTGGCGGCGTGGCAGAAATGATGCCATGTCTTATCAAAATGTTGTCGGATCTTCATGTCCGGACAAAATGGCTGGTGATGAGCGCCAGGGACCCGGCTTTTTTTGAAGTGACAAAACGCATCCACAACCTGATCCATGATTTTGGCACCCCGGGTTTCAGTGCCCGCGATAAATCGATTTATCAGGCTGCCACACGGGAAGCAGCAGATTCCCTGGCAAAAATAGTCGATCCCGAAGATATCCTGGTTATCCATGATCCGCAGCCCCTGGGCGTCGGGGCCGAACTCAAGCGCCGGATCGGCATCCGTACCATCTGGCGCTGTCATATCGGACTGGATCGTCACACACCGGCCACCGAGTCTGCCTGGAAATTTCTCCAGCCCCATGCCCTGACGGTTGATCACGCCGTATTTTCTGCCGTGGAATACATTCCAGCCTACCTGGTGGGAAAGGCATCTGTCATCCACCCGGCCATCGACCCGCTCAGTCACAAAAACCGGGAACTCTCGGCACACAAACTGGTGGGGATACTGTGTAATGCGGGTCTTATGAAAAGCCATCATCCGGTGTTGACCCCGAATTGGGATCATCAGGCGCTCCGGCTGAATCCCGATGGACAATTTTTACCTGCCCATGCAGGCGGCGGCATCGGCATGATGTTTCGCCCGGTTATTGCTCAAATTTCCAGATGGGACCATCTGAAAGGATGGATACCCCTGATCGAGGGGTTTCTGAAGCTCAAAAAACGATATCGCCATCACAAAAAAATGACGGATCGCCATCACCATCGCATTGAAATATCCCGGCTGGTGTTGGCCGGGCCGGACCCATCCGGCATACAGGATGATCCTGAAGGCCAGGAAGTTCTGACCGCTTTGTGCCAGGCATTCTTCAAAATGAAGCCTGAAGAACAGAAAAGTGTTGTCCTGCTTTCCCTGCCGATGGCATCCATCAAACAGAATCACCTTCTGGTGAATGTGATTCAACGCTGCGCCACAGTGGTCGTTCAAAACTCGCTGCAGGAGGGATTTGGTCTGACAGCGACCGAAGCGATGTGGAAGCGCATCCCGGTAATGGGATCTTCGGCCTGTGGTCTGCGGCTGCAAATACGGGACAGGATCGATGGGTGTCTGACCAGAAATCCCCGGGACCCGGATGAAATTGCCGACATTCTCGATGACATGCTGTCAAACCCGATTCAACGCGATCTGTATGGACGGAATGCACAAAGACGGGTGTATGATCATTTTCTGGTATTTACCCAGGTGGAAAACTGGTTAAGGGTGCTGGCAGATACGGCATCCAGAGCCCGGTTACCCGCGGAGCCTTTTTGACAGCGCCTCACCGGTCATCAAAACCGCTTGCCCTGACCGTCACATTCACGACAACCCGCATTAACCCGATAGACAAACCCGGATACAAACTGGAATTAGTCATTGACTATGTGAATAAAGCATGGCAATTAAAGGGGCTATTCACCAATATCCGGGTACGATAATTATCGTTGGCACATATTTCATTTAAAATACAAATGGTTGCAAGTCATATCCCATAAGACTTCATGAAATGCCATTTCTGAAAACACGATAGCTTTTCAGATAATGATTTTGGGAAGGCAGCAGGGAGGGGATAGGCCTTTTCTCGGCCATCCCCGACCGATAACGCACCCGAAATCTTTATCTGGAAAGCGATATATTACCCGTCACATGCTTCAGATGAGGAAACCGGTCATGAAAAAACCATGCTTAAAGACACCAATTCCCGGTCCGCTGGCATCGCAATGGATATCGAGGGACTCCAAAATTCTGTCTCCTTCGTTGCCCAGAGAATATGCACTGGTCGCATTCAAAGGCAAAGGGCAGTGGATAGAAGATATCGATGGCAATGAATTTCTGGATTTCACATCCGGCATTGCCGTGTGCAGCACGGGCCATTGTCATCCGGATGTCGTTGCTTCAGCCCAGGCCCAACTGGCCAGCCTCATTCATATGTGCGGATCGGATTTCTACCATCTGCCCATGATTCAACTGGCGGAAAAACTGGCGGAGATCACCCCGGGTCAGTTTGAAAAACGGGTGCTTCTGGCCAATTCCGGCGCCGAAGCGGTTGAAGCCGGATTCAAACTGGCCAGATGGCACAGCGGCCGGGACAAGGCCATTGCATTTCTGGGGGCGTTTCATGGCAGAACCATGGGCGCATTGTCCCTGACCGCCTCCAAAGCGGTTCAGCGAAAGGGATTTTCCTCATTTGTTCCCGGTATCCATCATGTCCCGTATGCCAACTGCTACCGATGTGCATTTCGTCTGACCCATCCATCCTGCAATTTTGAATGTATCCGGTTCATCGAAGAACATATTTTCCGGACCATCCTGCCGCCGGAGGAAGTTGCGGTCATCGTCATCGAGCCCATTCAGGGAGAAGGCGGCTATATTGTACCACCAGAACACTATCACGCCCGTCTGAAAGCCATGGCCGAAAAGCATGGCATTCTGTATATGGTCGATGAGATTCAGTCCGGCATGGGCCGGACCGGCAAGCTGTTTGCCATGGAACATTTTGGTGTCGATCCGGACCTGATTACCTTGGCCAAAGGCATTGCATCCGGAATGCCGTTAAGTGCGTTGGTCACGCGTTCCGAGGTCATGGACTGGACCCGGGGCGCACATGGGTCCACCTATGGCGGCAATCCGGTTTCCTGCGCCGCGGCGCTCACCTCCATCGATGTGATTCAGGCCGGACTGGTTGAAAATGCGCGGATTCTGGGTGACAGACTGCGTTCCGGGCTGCTTGCCATGCAGCAGAATCTGGAATGTATCGGTGATATCCGCGGACTGGGACTGATGCAGGCGGTGGAACTGGTGGTGGATCGGGAATTGAAAACACCGTACAAAGCACTTCGCGACAAGCTCCTTCAGGGCTGTTTTCAAAAAGGTCTTCTGCTGCTCAGTTGCGGCGAAAGTGTCATTCGATTCTGCCCGCCCCTGATCATCGGGACGGATGATATCGATACGGCTCTGGATATTTTTGAATCCGTCCTCAGGGACGTGCTATAGTTTTTCAGATAACGCACCCAAAATCTTTATCTGGAAAGCTATCTGACGCATAAGGAGACATTTGTGACACAGACGGCATCATCCAGGCATGCCATTGTAGCCGAAACGATCTTCAAGCGATTTGGTCAGCTTGAGGTCCTGAAAGGTGTCAGCCTTTCCGCCGATGAAGGCAATGTCATTGCATTGATCGGCTCCAGTGGTTCGGGTAAAAGTACGCTGCTTAGGTGTATCAACCTGCTGGAAACGCCGGATTCCGGCAACGTGTATATCGCCGGCGAACTGATCCGCATGAAAAAAAACCGGCGCGGCGAAACGGTTCCGGAAGATCACAAACAGGTTGACCGCATTCGAACCCGGCTGGGAATGGTGTTTCAGCATTTCAACCTCTGGAGTCACATGACAATTCTTGAAAATGTCATCGAGGCCCCGGTTCATGTGATGAAAAAACCAAAAAAATATGCCGTCGATTTGGCCATGTCCCTGTTGAAAAAAGTCGGCATCGATGAAAAGGCCCATTTTTATCCGTCCCAGTTGTCCGGCGGCCAGCAGCAGCGGGCCGCGATTGCCCGTGCACTGGCCATGGAACCGGCGGCGCTTCTGGTGGATGAACCCACATCCGCTTTGGACCCGGAGCTGGTGGGTGAGGTGCTTCGGGTGATGCAGCAACTGGCTGAAGAAGGCCGCACCATGATCATCGCGACCCATGAAATGGAATTTGCCCGACATGTTGCATCCCATGTCATGTTCTTGCACAATGGGGTTGTCGAGGATCAGGGAACGCCCGAATATATCTTTGAAAACCCCCGATCTGACCGGTGCAGACAGTTTTTATCCGGAATTCTTGGAAAGACAGGGGGCAATGCCCACTGACGCAATATTTCTTCATGGCTGCCCTGAAACCGTCATCATGACCCGTTACAGACGCAGCTTGTTTACCAACCATTTCAACGATAGAGGTGACTGATGAAAAAATTGATGCTTGTGATTCTGATTCTGGTTTTGGCTGTGGGATTATCCGGCATTGCATTTGCCGCAGATGCAAAAAAACCTTTGAAAATCGGCACAGAAGGCGCCTATCCACCATTCAACATGGTGAACAAGAACGGTCAGCTCGAGGGATTTGACATCGATATCGCCAAAGCGCTCTGCAAAGAAATGGGCGTGGAAGCGGAATTTGTGATTCAGGACTGGGATGGTCTCATTCCCGGTCTGGTGGCCAAAAAATTTGACTGCATCATTGCCTCCATGTCCATTACGGATGAACGAAAAAAAAAGGTGGATTTCACCAATAAATATTATCTGACCCCGGCCCGATTTGTCGCCAAAAAAGGCGCGAAGTTTACGATAACCAAGGAAGGACTGAAAGGCAAAAACGTCGGGGTTCAGCGGGCAACCATTCATGAAAATTTTGTTCGGGACATGTTTGGGGACTCGGTCAACATCAAGGCCTATGCCACCCAAGATGAAGCCAACATGGATCTGGTCGCCGGCCGGGTGGATCTGGTGATTGCCGACGCAACGGTTCTTCTGGGCGGGTTCATCAACACGGATGCCGGAAAAGACTACGAATTTGTGGGTCCCCGATATATCGACAAAAAATGGTTTGGAGATGGTGTCGGTATCGCCATTCACAAGGGCGACAAGGAACTGCAGGAAAAATTCAACAAGGCCATTCTGGCCATCCGCGCCAATGGCGTTTACAAGACGATCAATGAAAAATATTTCAATTTTGATGTTTATGGGGATTGATTCGGGTTTGTTACGGCATGATTGCATGCCGTGACGCACTGCAAATCTTTTATACTGCTGTCGGTCAATAAGTGGAAACACAGAATTCAGAAGCCAGAATTCAGAATAAATAAGGAAAATATCATTTTTATAAACAGCAACCATTCCCTGTTTATACTTCAGTTGGTCACAATTTG
>DFZE01000095.1:7163-13235 GCA_002382065.1 Desulfobacteraceae bacterium UBA4064 | reverse complement strand
TCTGATTCGTTTTTTTGGCAAAGTGATTACAATTGTGTTACGAAGGGACTGGCATCTGATTCAACCGCTTATTTGTGCGTATATGGATTTTTTCAAAGGGTTGGTTAGCGGCCGCTTCACCTTTGGATCAATATAAAATCGAAATGACCCTTCATTATATTCACCTGATTCTATACAAATCCTGGGCAGACCTGCGTTCCGAGGCCCGTCGATACTACATCAGTTATCTGTGGTGGATTATCGAACCCATTCTGGAAATGATGGTGTATTATGTGGTTTTTGGCGTGCTGCTCAAAAACAAAGTTCCTCATTTTATCCCATTTTTATTGATTGGTCTGACCAGTTGGAAATGGTTTATCGCAACTGTCCGTCATGAAGGCAATTCCATCCTGAACAGCCGCAGTCTGATTCAGCAGGTCAACCTTCCCAAGGCGGTTTTTCCACTGATCGTGGTCTGCACCGATACCTTCAAATTTCTGATCGTGTTTCTGATCATCCTGATTTTTCTGTGGATATCCCATTTCCCGGTCAGTGCCGCCTACTTCACGCTTCCGCTGCTGCTGATAACACAACTGGCCCTGATCATTGCACTGGGGTTTTTTTTTGCGGCAATCATCCCCTTTGTTCCGGATATGGATATTCTGGTGGATAACACCCTGCGATTTGTGTTTTTTCTTTCAGGTGTGTTTTTCGACCCCCGAACCTTGTCACCAGAGAAACAATTCTGGTTTTTTCTCAATCCCATGGCATTTCTCATCAATGGATACCGCAGCATTCTGATGGAAGGCCAGTTCCACGACTACCAGCGACTGCTGATCATTCTGGCGGCCTCGCTTGCCGGAATCCTGATTGCCAACCGCATCATCCGACACTTTGACAAAATTTATCCCCGCGTGGTGGCGCAATGACCGATACCCAGCCCGTATTGGAGCTGAATCACGTGGCCTTTCATTTCATCAAGCGCAAGGGCTATTTTTCCAAGCAGAAATACTGGGCCATCACCGATGTCAGTTTTGTGCTGAACAAGGGGGAGTGTCTGGGGATCATCGGACGAAACGGGGCCGGTAAAACCACGCTGCTTCAACTGCTTTCCGGCATTATCCGACCGGATAAAGGTGACTTTGTCAACCATGGCTATACAACCACATTGCTGTCACTTCAGGCCGGATTCATTCCGTATCTGACCGGCCGGGAAAATACCATGTTAAACGGGTTGTATCTGGGAATCCGGAAATCCGTGATCAAGAGCAAACTGAATGACATTCAGGAATTCTCGGAACTGGGAGATTTTTTTGACCAGCCGATCAGCTCATATTCTTCGGGAATGCGGGCCCGCCTCGGGTTTTCCATTGCATTTCAACTGGATCCGGATGTCTTGCTGATCGATGAGGTGCTGGGGGTGGGAGACGAATCTTTCAGAGCAAAATCAACACATAAAATGAAGGAAAAAATTCTGTCCAACCAAACCGTTGTCATTGTATCCCATAGTCAATCGACGCTGCGTGAACTGTGCAATCGGGTGGTCTGGATAGAAAACGGCACGACACGGGCAGAAGGCGATACCGTATCCGTGCTGACGGCATACACTTCTTTTCTCAAAGAGAATCAGCCGATCCAACCCAAATGAATACCAAAACCGGTGTTTCCATCATTGTTACGACACACAATTCAGCCCCTTTGCTGGATCGGCTGCTGTCCACATTCCTGAAAACCAACACCTGTCAACCCGTTGAAATACTGGTTATTGACAATGCGTCCACCGACCATACACAAACCATCATCGATCAATATGCAACACAGGTTTTCATTCGGCTCATTCAAAGCAATGACGCGTATCCGGTCTCCAGCATCTTCGATCATGCAATCCCAAAAGCGGGCTATGCCAATCTGCTTTTTCTCAGCACGGGAATTGTATATCATTTTGATTTGTTATCCGATTCGATCATAAAGCTGCACGACAACGGGTTTGGCGCCATCGGTATCCCTGCAGGCCATATGCCCAATGGCGATGCCGCTGACATTGCTGCCGCCTTTCTGTTATGCCGTAAAGCCGATTACAATACGGATACGGGTTTTCGTATCGATGGCGTCAAGAATACAACGGATGATTGCTGGCAATTCGAGATTCAATTGGGAAAAAAGCCCTGTTGGATCGATAACATGGCGCTGCAACCTGAAGAAGGTCCATTTCTGACAAAAACGCATATTCATGTCAGACAGAACCTCCCGGCCGACAGCCCCATAACGCAGTTCGGTGACATTTCCCGGAACAAACCACTTGTACAGACAGATTCGGATTTCGCCACCGATACAGACATTGTCATCTGTGTGCACAATGCCCAGCATGACATTGCGTTATGTCTGGATTCGGTGGTCAGAAACACATCAAAACCCTATCGCATGATTCTGGTGAATGACGGATCGGATGTGAACACCACAGAATATCTGCGGCGCTTTGTGCATCAAAATCCACAGCATGTGTTACTGGAAAACAAAATCGCCCGGGGATATACCCGGGCGGCCAATCGGGGTCTGAAAACAGCCACTGCCGAGCATGTGGTGCTGTTGAACAGTGATACCATTGTCCCCAGGCTGTGGATGGAATCACTGACCGAATGCGCACTCTCCGATGCGTCAATTGGTATTGTCGGGCCCCTGTCCAATGCCGCCAGTTGGCAATCCGTTCCGGTCCGTTTTGGCGTCGGCGGTGACTGGGCCGTCAATGAACTGCCCGATGGATACAGCGTGGATGACATGGCGGAACTGGTATATCAGGTGTCTTCCAAACGGTTTCCCCGGGTCGCATTTGTCAATGGATTCTGCTTTTTGATGAAACGATCCCTGATCGATGCCATTGGACTGCTTGACGAAGACGCATTTCCGGCCGGGTATGGCGAGGAAAACGATTACTGTCTGCGAAGTGCAAAAGCCGGATTCTCCCTGGCCATTGCGGATCACTGCTATGTGTATCATGCCAAATCAAAAAGTTACTCCCATGCCCGTCGGATGAAACTATCCCACAAGGGGGGAAAGGCCCTGGAGAAAAAGCATGGTAGCCGAATGATTACCCGGGGGACCCAAGCCCTTCAAAATCAGGCGGATTTGGCCGGGCTGCGGCAAAAAATTCAGGATTACCTGAAGGGAACCGGAGCGGCGACAACACAAACCAAACCGCTTGTGATTCGTTTTGTTTTGCCTGCAAGCGGCATTGGGGGCGGTATTCTGTCTGTGGTTCAGGAAGCCACTGGCATGTCGCGTCTGGGTCATGATGTGAGCATTCTGACTTCAGCAAGATATCTGGAAAATTATGTGCAGTTTTTTCCGGATCTGGTGCGGAAAACCAGTGTTTTTACATTTTATCAGGATGATCCGGATTTTCGGTCCAAAGCCGCCCGGGCAGATGTTCTGATTGCCACCACATGGGATTCCCCCCGTTTGATCGAACCGGTGATCAAACAGCATTCTCAAATTTTGCCGGTGTATTATGTCCAGGATTATGAACCCTGGTTTTTCCCCAAAAACCCGGATAAACAACAGGTCGCATATGCCTCCTATACCTTGATTCCAAACATGTTGCTTATGGCCAAAACAGACTGGTTATGCCAGACTGTAAATCGCCTGCAAGGGGTTGGTGTCGAGAAAGTTTCTCCAAGTCTTGATAAAAAGGTATTTTACCCGCCGGCAAATGATGAGGGGCAACAGAAATTGGCAATTGGCATTGTGGCCATGATTCGGCCCAAATCTCCGCGTCGGGGTGCAGCGCGCACGCTTCGGGTACTGAAAAAAATACATGACCGGTTTGATTCAAAGGTTGAAATTCATTTTTTTGGCTGCAATGAAGAAGAAATATTGCCTCTAAAACCCGGTTTCCCGTATCAAAATCATGGTGTGCTGAAACGGGAAGATGTCGCAACGCTTTACCGGGCGTCAACCCTTTTTGTGGATTTTTCCGATTATCAGGCATTTGGCCGTACCGGAATGGAGGCCATGGCGTGTGGGTGTGTGCCGATTTTGCCATCGGAAGGTGGCGTCCGGGAATATGCCGAACATCAGAAAAATGCCCTGATCTTGGATACCCGTGATGAAAGGCAACTTTTCGCAGGTCTGGCTTCCCTGGTGGTTTCTGACAGCCTTCGTCATAACATGCGAAAAGCAGCGCTGACGACTGCCGGGCGATTTAGCGTTGAACGTGCGGTTCTTTCTGAGCTGGGCATCATTCGCCAGGCCCTGAAAAATCATCTGAATCCGGTATGCAGCAGATCAGAAATAAAAAGTGATTCCTGCCATGGCGTTCCGGATACAGATTCCGGGTGCGTTACCGGTCGGGGATGGTCAAAAAGGGCCTCCTCCCTCCCTGCTGCCTGCCCGGAGTCATTATCTGAAAAGCCATATCATCCAGAGAAGCTTACAATTGCCCTGTTGCTGGCGTTGCGGGCTGATGGTAAACCCAGTGGTTCCAGCCATATCCGGTTGATCAATCCGCTGTCCCATCCCGCTGTAGCGGATCGGGTGACGGTGCAGATGGTCACCTCGGACGGTCCATTTGCATTACATCCCGATATTCTGGTCATACAGCGGGCAGCCGTGCCCGACCCCATGACCGCCCGGTTGATTATATCTCACTGCCGGAGCCAATCCATCCGGCTGGTTCTGGAAATCGATGATGACCTGTTCAATCTTCATCAAAAGACCGGAAATGATGTAAGCTATGCGGGCAGAAATCTTGAAGCACTTGAAATAATAGCCAATCATGCAGATACAATCGTTGTGCCCTCGATGCCCCTGGCAGAGGCCATGCGGGTGTTCAATCCGCATGTGACATGTGTTCCCAATGTACATGATGAGCGCATTTGGCTGGAAAAAGGCAATGGCGGATTTATCAGACCCCGAAAAATGCCGGACAAACGGATCAAAATTTTGTATATGGGTACCAGGACCCACGAACATGATTTGAATCTGGTCAGGACGGCTTATGACAGAATACGGCACGAATATGGAAAACGGGTAGAGCTTGAAATCGTGGGAGGCATACCCGATCATGTCGCCGGATTTGGTCGTCTGCTCAAACCCCTGAACATCGGGCCAACCTCTGATGCCTATTGTGAATTTGTTGACTGGTTCCGTCAAACCAACCACTGGGATTTTGGCATCATTCCACTGGAACTGACCCCGTTTAACCGGAAGAAAAGCTACATCAAGTTTCTGGATTACGCAGCCCTGGGTGTGCCTGCGATCTGCTCGGACATCGAGCCTTACCGCGAGGTGGTCCGGAATGGTGAAAATGGCCTTCTGGTACCCAATGATACCTTGTCCTGGTATAACGCCATGAAGATACTTGTCGACAACCCGGAAATGAGGGAGCGTTTGGCTGAGAATGCCTTCCGCGACCTGACCGAAAAGCATATTTTATGGCATCGGGCAGAGGATTTTTTACGGGCGATTGCCGGAGATCGGCCATGATCATCGATCCGGCCATGTTCAGAATTCAGAATACAGAATGTTGAGTTTTGAATNNGCGCGTTTATTAAAAAATGATTCATTTCCTTAATTCAACATTCAAAACTCAAAACTTTACATTATTTATTAAGGACACGGTATGGTTTCGTACGCTAACCAAAAATCATCGGCTCCCCGCGGAATATCCATCATCATTCTCACACTGGATGCCGCACCGCTGCTGGATCGCCTGATGACAAGCTTTTTTGATGTGAATACCTACATGCCGGTGGAGCTCATCATCATCGATCACGGCTCCGGTGATGACACCGGTCATGTCATTGCCAGGCATGCACACAAAGGCTTCATTCGCCACATCAACCGGGGACAAAATTACAGTTTCGCCAATTCCTGCAATCATGGTGCAGCCAGTGCCCGTTATCCCTATCTGCTGTTTTTGAACAACGACATCATTTACACATCAGATGCCCTTCCTTCTGCCCTGTCAAAACTGGAACAGGAATCAACTATTGGCGCGGTGGGAATACGGCTGGATGATGATCCAGGCGCCCTGTCCAAAGAAACAGTGCCGGGCATTCAGCATCTGGGCATTGAATTCAAATGGAATGAAAAACG
>DFZE01000095.1:0-6996 GCA_002382065.1 Desulfobacteraceae bacterium UBA4064 | reverse complement strand
GCAGAGCGGATCGAGGCAAATCATCGGATTTTCAAAGAACGCTGGGGGGGATATATCCGGGAACTGCTGGATATCCAACCGACAGGAGATAAGGCAGACCCGTTGCCCGCTGTCAGTCACCAGGCCGTAGTCAGGCATGAGCGGAATTCCCGGCCAACCCTGCGAATTCTGTTTGTACTGCCCCAAGCCATTGACAGCAACTGCGGGTATCATGTCGAACGTCTGGCAGCCGGCCTTCAGGCCCAAGGGACTGAATGCATGGCTGCCGTCCCCCAAAATGCCAATCCGTCATCCGTCACCCGTCACCTGTCACTTGTCACGCATACATATGCTGAAATCCAGAAAAACGGCGTTTCATTTTCCAATGGCCAGGGGCCGGATATCATCCATGCCTGGACCCCGCGGGAGGGCGTTCGTCAGTTTGTGGCGTCATTGACTGCCAAAACACCCTGTCCGGTGGTGATTCATCTGGAAGACAATGAAGAATATCTGACGGAAACCGCTGTGGGCCAACCGTTTGCAGAGCTTGAAAAACTGGCACAAAAGGAGCTTGACAAAATCATTCCGAACAACCGGTATCACCCCATTCACGGACGCCGGTTTCTGGAGCAGGCACAGGGCCTGACCCTGATCATCGATACCCTGGAAAAATTCAACTTTGCTCATGTACCCAGCCTGACCATCCTGCCACCGGTTGACGAACGGCTGTTTTATCCGCGACCCATCAATTATACGCTGCGCAGAAAACTGGATATCCCGGACAATCATATTGTTCTGGTTTATACCGGCAATGTTCATGCCGGCAACCGGGAGGAAGTTCTGACATTGTATCAGGCGGTGCAGTTGCTGAACCAGCAGGGGCATCCCACCACGTTGATCAGAACCGGCATAAATGCCGTACCGTTAACCGATGGCGATGATGCATGGATTAAAAACTTCGAAATCCCCCTGGGCTGGGTCAGTCGGGAAGAAATACCGGATATCATGGCGGCGGCAGACATGTTTGTTCAGCCGGGAAAGCCGGGGCCATTCAACGATTACCGCATTCCCTGCAAGCTGCCGGAGTATTTTGCCATGGGTCGGCCGATGATTTTGCCCGGAACCAATCTGGGATGCTTGACGGTGCATGGACAGGAAGCTTATGTGCTGAATAAAGCGGATGGAGAAGGGATCGCGAAAGCGGTTTTGGAAATTCGTGGAAACACGGAAATTTCTGAGAAACTGGCAGCCAATGGCGTAAATTTTTATTTGCAGGAACTATGCAACCATTTGGCCGAAGATTTGAAAACGTATTATTACGGGGTTGCAGTCACTGCTGTACCCGATGGATTTGTCAATAAAAAAGAGGACCCCCCCCCTGTTTTGCATGAAAAAAGTTGTAAGACTACCAATCAATTGATTGAGACGGATCAATTGGTGGCAAAAACATCTGTACTGGAAAAAAAAATAACGGATCTGGAATCTGAAAAACGGAATCTGATCGAACGAATAAAACGGATGCCTGTCATTGACCCATTTTGTCTTCGAAATCCGGAAACGATCTGGGAAAACAAAGCCGGCAAGGAATTTGGCATCATTGTTTTCGGACATACCCGATTTGATCATATTCAGGCATTGCTGGAAAGTCTGAAAAAGCAGAACGCGATACAATATGTGCATTTCTGGATGGACGGATTTCAGGGCAAGACTGATTTGAAGGAAAAAACAGATACTGTTTTTGAGATGGTTCGATCCTATCCGGTGGCGAGTATCCGGCGTCATTCCGGACAACTGGGTTTTCGAAAAATCATGATACAGGGCCTGATAGAGATGTGCAGGGAATTTGAACATATCATGGTGCTGGAGGATGACTGCTTTCCCACGCGGGATGCTGTAGAAATATTCAGAAATGAGATCAGGCAAATTGCAGACAATGACCGAATATTTTCGGTGTATGGGCACCATTTTTTAACACCCGGTGAAGGTGAGACCTGTCCCAGGTTTCAGGGCTGGGGGTGGGGAACAACCCGCCGCAAACTGATGCCGATCCTGCGCCAATTGATCGATTGCTATTCCATGACAGAGGAGCGATATCTGGAATTTGTAAAAATGGTACTCACACCTGAGATTATGGCAAAAATTGATTCAACGCCTCCCCGATATACCTCACACACACTGACCAAATTTTTTGCATGGGATGAAACTGTCTGTCTTCTTTCCGCATTGAACAATCAGGTGCATAAACCAACCCCAAAAAGAACGATTTACAATTGTGGTATGGGGAAGGACTCGGCGCATTTTATCGATATCGATTTATTTCGAAAACCCGCGTTCAATCTTGTTACCCTTGAGGAAGTCTGGGATTTTTTTTAATGACATCTGATAAAAAAAAACGATTCATCATTGCAGATCCATCACTTGCAGACGTCAGAGGACATCATTTCGAGTTGACCGCCCAGATTACGCAAGGCGCCGAAGAGAGCGATATGGATGTATTCTGGATGACTAACAAAAGCTTCCGCCAATCTGATTTCATAAGCCATATTCCGGTTTATCCCATATTCACAACTACCATGTATGATCGTTATAAACGACAATCAAACAAGGGAAACAATGACCCCACAGAAAGTATTTTCCAGGAAATGGAAAATGCCCTGAATATTGCACTAAAAATAGATGCGGATGCCATTCTGTTTCACACGGCATATGCCGATATATATGAATCGGCATTTAGACTGTATAGTGGATCGGGGTGGGAGTCGCTTCCCATCCTGCATTTATGTACGCCCTATGACTGTGATACCATGCCGGGAAGAAGGCCTGAAAACCCTCTGCCGGAGTTGTTTGGAAGATTGAGAAGCATGCCAGCCCTTGAACGTCAACTGTTTTTGTGGACAGAGACTCCGCAACTGGCTGTTGACTATGCCGCCCGATTCGCCATGACCGTAAGAGCTCTGCCCCTTCCGCCACCTGTCGAATCTCCGGCAGATGTCGATACAGTTGATGATACCGTTGTGAATGTATTGTATCTCGGCGCAGCCCGCGAAGAAAAAGGGTTTCTTCAATTGCCGGAGCTTGTCGAACGGCTTCATCCCATTTATGGAAAAACCGGACAGTTGCATTTCACTGTCCAATGTACCCCCCAAATTATTGGTTATCTGCCATCGATTAAGGAAGCCATAAACCGGTTAAGGTGTTATACTCCGAATTTTGTGACACTGATCGAGGATTTCACTGACCGTGGAACCTATCTGAAATATTTAAGAGAATCCGATATCGTGCTTTTGCTGTATAATCAGAAAGGATATCGTATCAGAGGGTCGGGAATAGCCATTGAATCCATATGTGCCAACAAATCCATTCTGACAACCAAAGAAACATTCTGCTCCAGCCTGATCACGCATGGTGGCGGTTGCGCCGTAGAAAATCTGGACCAGGCTGTAAAATTTTTCGATGACTATGTAACAAATCGAAATCATTACAAGAAACAGGCTGAAATTCAGGGGAAGGCATATCGTGAACGCTACAGTATTAAAAAATATCTGAAAAATATATTTCTCAGAATGGATAGTAGTACGCATGCGCCATTTTATCCGAGTGTAATGGTCGGTTATATCTCCCCGTCATTGATTGATATTTAGATTTTTTATTTATTCGCAAAAATGCATGGTATCCCGGCTTTCCATACCCGGAAATAAAACAGTAATTTCCGATTCCCGGGATACGACGGCTTGGGAATTTTTCATCCCTGGGGGTGAATCTACCGGAATGATTCATGAACGTTTGCATTGAACAGTCATAACCTGCTCTTTCCTGTAGCCCCCCTCTCCTCCAGATCGGAGATTTTGGAGAGAGGGTTATATGCGCCGATTATGACCCGTCAGAAAATACGAATGAAACAGGAGGCATCGATTTGAAAATTATCATTTTGGGTGGTGATGGCTTTTGCGGCTGGCCGACCGCACTTCATCTTTCGGCACAGGGACATGATGTGGTTGTGGTTGACAATCTTTCCCGGCGCAATATCGATAATGAACTGGAAGTCTCCTCTCTGACGCCTATCCGGTTCATCGGGGAGCGTATCCGTGCTTGGAAGGATATCTCAGGCCATGATATCCAGTTTTACAACATTACCATTGGTGAGCACTATCACCGACTGTTATCGCTTCTTCGGGACTATCGGCCGGATGCCATTGTTCATTTTGCCGAGCAGCGCGCAGCGCCTTATTCCATGAAATCTTCCTGGCATAAACGCTACACCGTCAATAACAACATCAGCGCGACACACGATCTTCTGGCAGCACTGGTTGAAAGCGATATCGATTCCCATCTTGTTCATCTGGGCACCATGGGCGTTTATGGCTATGGCACCGCCGGAGTACCCATCCCGGAGGGATATTTACAGGTTCACATCCCCTGTGAAAATGGATCTATTGAAAAAAAAATACTGTATCCCCCCAATCCCGGAAGCGTCTATCACATGACCAAAACCCTGGATCAGTTGCTGTTTCTATACTACAATAAAAATGATGCCATACGGATCACGGATCTTCATCAGGGGGTGGTATGGGGTACTCAGACCCGGGAAACGGTTCTTGATGAACGTCTCATCAACCGGTTTGACTACGATGGGGATTATGGAACGGTATTGAACCGGTTTCTGATGCAGGCAGCCATCGGTTATCCGCTTACCGTTCATGGAACCGGTGGACAGACGCGTGCGTTTATTCATATTCAGGATACGGTTCGCTGTATTGAGCTGGCGATCAACAATCCGCCAAATGCCAAAAACGGCGTCTCCATTTTTAACCAGACTACCGAATGCCATCGTGTTCGGGATCTGGCCGGATTGGTCAGCAGGCTGACCGCTGCAACCATTCAGTATCTTCCCAATCCCAGAAATGAAGATGACGAGAATGATTTGCACGTATGCAATCAGCGATTTTTGGAACTGGGTCTCGAGCCGATAACCCTGGAAGAGGGGTTATTATCCGAGATAACCGAAATAGCCAAGAAATATGCACACCGTTGTGACCGTTCCAGGATACCCTGTGTGTCACACTGGAACAGACAGCGGGCTGAAGCCGCATTGGAATACAGCGGCAAAAATTAATTTGTCATGGTATTTTATGGACTTGTACGCATTCAATGGATCGATTAACAAATGATATATATCGTCACCCCCTGCAGAAATGCGGTTGAGACAATCGAACAGACGATTCTCAGTGTCGTTTCACAGGCCGGCAATTTCGAAGTGCGTTATCATGTGCAGGATGGTGGCTCTACCGATGGAACGACAGATCTGCTGGCGCGATGGAAAAGTCGAATTGAAAAAGAAATATTTCCAATCCAGTGCAACGCGGTGATCTTTACATATGCCAGTGAACCTGATCAAAGCATGTATGATGGACTGGTCAAAGGTGTTGAAGGGTTGTCTGTTTTATCAAATGATTTTATGACATGGATCAATGCGGACGATTTACTGATGCCAGGCGCATTCTCCTTTATCCAGTCTGTTCATGATTGTTTTTCATCAGAACATGTTTCCTGGATATCGGGGGCCGTAGCGGTGATGAAAAATCACCTGCCGACTATTCTCGTTGACAGGCCACTGCCGACACTGGCGATTAAAAACGGTTTATGTGATGGTGAGCACTGGGAGTATGTGCAACAGGAAGGTACGTTTTTTAGATATTGGCTATGGAATAAAGTGGATGCCGGCAAGATGCTGAGAAACTATCGATATGCCGGTGACTGGAATTTGTGGCGTGAGTTTGCCCATCATGCGATTTTGGTTCAGTCACAACAATGGCCTTTGGGGATATTTCGGCAGCGCGATGGGCAGTTAAGCCAAAAGCACATCAATGACTATAAGGCGGAAATCGAAGCAACCGCTCCTTTGAAGAAGCGGCGCGAGGCTTTTAAAAGATTGACGGAAACGCAACAGTTCAAACGGCGGATGATCCGCTCCAAATATCCGGACGGCTCATTTTTATTGGCAGAAAAGGGTGTGAATTACAGGGCCCGCCCCCGTTATGAAAAATTGTTTGGCACATGGTCTCAGAGCTTCATCGATAAGGCCAAAGCGATTGATCAGGACGAACACACCGTTTTTACACCCTCTGTCAACCCAACCGGCACGGGTGAAGGGGGGAGTAAAGGGTTTCGGAAATCAGTTGTTCATATTGATCTTGTAGATTTTCAGAGTGTTACATTTGCCCGCAGGTCTCACTGGCGATTGTTTGAAGGGTTGGATATCGAATTGTTCGGTGCCAAAATGGATATGGATGCCCATCAGTTGAAAGTCTATCAGGATTTACTGGTATTTCAATTTATCAGGGAGTATATCCCGCCGGGTTCCCGTATTCTGGATGTTGGCGGGGGAATTTCCCGAATTTTAAACTATTTTTCCAAAACACACGAATGCTGGAATATCGACAAGCTGGAAGGTTTGGGAAACGGTCCAAAAGATATGGGCAAGGTTGATTACCGCCTGGTCCGGGACTATATGGGCAATTTCAATTCAGAACTGCCGGACAATTATTTTGATTTTGTTTTTTCCATATCTGCGCTTGAACATGTACCCCAGGATGATCCGACCCTTTTTGACAAAATCATCGATGATATCGATCGTGTTCTAAAACCGGGCGGATACAGCCTTCATCTGTTTGATGTGATATTCAAACGAAACGGATTCTGGACCAATAAAATCATTTACCGGATTTTTGAACGGGTCAACACGATTAACAACTTTATTCCTCCGGAAGAAATACGGGATGATCCGGATTTGTATTGCATGAGCGAGGATGCCTATAACAAAACCTGGTTCCACGCCACTCAGAAGCCTTATCTGGAACATGGAAGGCCATCCAATTTATCCATTTTATGGAAGAAGGCTTTGCCATCCGGGAGTAAACAGCTTTTGGTCGAGAAAAAAATGCCTGTCTCCCAGTCAAAAAAGCATAATTCGTTCCGGTTTTATGTGGTTACACCAATTCTGAATGTCAGAAAAACCAT
>DFZE01000261.1 GCA_002382065.1 Desulfobacteraceae bacterium UBA4064 | reverse complement strand
GGGCGACCTGTTTGTAGAAATTGATGCTGTTATGCCCATCAAGCCCCGTAGGGGCGGCCTGTAACCGGAATACACAGGCCGCCCCTACGGGGCTTGATGGAAATTTTTAAGCGTCATTCTACAAACAGGACGCTCCTACGGAGCTTGAGGGCTGACGGTCAAACGTCAGGCGGCCTCTCAATACGCACGACTCATATCTCAATACGGCCTGTACAAAATATATCATGTAAAGGATTTCGATATTTCAATATCACTGGCTTTTCGAAGCGTCTCGACCAGCTTTTCAAAGACCTGGTTTTGCTTCTGGGATTTCAGTGTATTCATAATCTGTTCTTTTTCTTTTTCCAGGCCATCAGGTTCCGGAGATTTCCGGTCTTTGAATGCGATGACATAATAGCCTTTCTGACCCTTGATAACCGCCTCATGCAACTTTTTGTCAGGTGAAAGACCAAAAGCGGATTTCGAAATTGCCGGCTCAAAGCCGATTTCGGCAATTCGGCCGCTTCGTTCAAAAAAACCGGTTGTTGCGGTTTTAATGCCTTTTTCAGTGCCGGCTTCCGCCAGGGTTTTTCCGGATTTGGCCAGCGCCAGAATCTGATCGGCAATTTCCCCGGCTCTTTTTTCCTGCTTTTGCTGCAATGCCGCGGTTCGAACAATCTCTTTTATGGTTTCCAATTCCGGTATGGTTTCCGGAATGATGGTCATCACCTGCACCAGGGCATAGCGTCCTCCTCCCAGATCGATCACATCACTGATGCCATCTCTTTCAAGTGAAAAAACGGCTTCGGCAAATTTGGGAGATTTGATCTCCTCGGAGCCTTTCCGGGTAAGCGGTTTGGAGACCGTGATCGTATATTTGCCCTCTTCTGCCGCTTTTTCAAAATCATTGAAATCCAGCATCTTGTCGTTCAATGTTGTCACTGCATCAAACGCCAGGTTGCCGGCGCGTTCATCGGTCAATTTTTTCCGGATGATGGGAGATGCCTGTTCAAATGACTGTGTGCTGGCTTCATTGACCTTTTCCACCTTGATGATGTGCCAGCCAAACTGGGTGCGAACCGGTTGGCTGATCTCACCGGCGCTCATTGAAAAGGCCTTTTCAGCAAAGGGCTGAACCATGTCTTCCTTTTTAAAACTTCCCAGTTGTCCACCATTTTCCTTGCTGCCGGGGTCATCCGAATACTGTTTGGCCAGCTCGGCAAAATCCTTGCCTTCTTTGGCCATTTTCATGACACTCAGGGCCTTTTCCCGATAGGTTTCGACAGCCTGATCAGAAGCTTCCTGGGGCAGTTTGAACAGGATATGTCTGGCTTCCACGGTTTTTGGCTTTTCAAATTCTGACATACGGGTTTCATAATATTCCTTGATTTCCTCTTCGGTCAGGGAAACTTGGTCTGCAAATGCATCCGGTTTTATTTCAACATATCGGGCAATCCGCTTGGGCTCGGTTTTGAATTCATCCTGATGATCCGTGTAATACTGACTTACCTCGGTGTCATTGACCACTGTGTCGGTTAATTTGGCCGGATCCACAAAGGCATAATCGATCTGAAGCATTTCATGTTTCCAGTTGTACCACTCAACAATTTCATTCTCGGAGACGCGAACGCTGTCCATGACAAATGATCGCAGCTTATCCACCAGAAGCATTTCTTTTTGTATTTTTTCAAAGGATTCCGGGGTCAACCGGTTCTGCGTCAAAAGGCCCCGATACCGTTTTTCATCAAAAACGCCATTATTCTGAAAAACCGGCATCTGACGGATGGAATCGATCAGTTCATCGTCGGATACATTCATTTTCAGCCGGAGCGCCTCATTCAGAAGCAATTGTTTTTCAATCAACTGATCCAGTGCCTGTTGTTTGAGATTCAGCATTTTGATCATCTCATCATTGAATCGCTGACCATATGCCGACCGGTAACGTTGAACCAGAGAATTGTAGGTCTCGTTGTACTGTTCTGCAGAGACTGTTTCGCCATTCACCTTTGCAACCCAGGCGCCGTCCCGGGTCTGAAAGCTGCCGACCCCCCAAAAAATGAACACCACGACAATTGCACCCAGAATTGCCTTGATCAGCCATGTGCCGGCACTTTTACGCAAAAAACTAAGCATGTCAGTCCTTTCTGGTGAAACAGGAAAAAAATAGCTCTATATAATCAAAATGATAAACATGTGAATAAAACTTTGAAAGTTTATGTTCATTCGTTTTTTTTGTCAATATTATAAACAGGTGGAAAACCGGCGAGGATTCGTCAATATACTNNTTGGAACAATCGGCAAGACCCTGAGCCAGCACGGGTTCATGTTCATAGACATCCAGGCCGGTGCCGGCGATTCTGTTCCTGAAAAGAATATCGGTCAACGCCGCCTCATCCACAACCGGCCCGCGGGAGGTGTTGATCAGAAATGCGGTTGGCTTCATTTTTTCCAGCTCGTTTTTTCCGATCAGATGATGGGTCTCTGGTGTCAGGGGTACATGAAGACTGACAAAATCCGAAATCTTCAGAAGCGTGTCAAAATCAGTATATTGAACCAAAAAATCCGTATCAGGAGGATTTGGATTTTTTCGAGACATGCCGACAATACCCAGTGTTTTCCCGCTGACCTCGGTCCCCAAAAATGTCAAAGGCGCCCAATACTGGAATTGTCCGCTGGGGGTTCGCCGATCGCCTGCCACAATTCTTCTGGCCAGGGCCAGAATCAGGGCAAATGTCAGATCTGCGGTCGCATCGGTCAAGACATCCGGGGTGTTGGTTACCAGAATCCCGCGACCCGTTGCTGCCGCCAGATCGATCCAGAGGGTCCCCATAATGAATGTCAAAACCGGCGCTGACCAGTATGAAGTCCGGTTTGAATTCAAGGGCGATGGGTTTATGGCATAAATCACATCGAGTCGTTCCGGACATTCCGGGTGGTTTTTCTCCATGCAGTGATCCGCATATCTCGGATCCCTGATAATTCCGGTTCGCTTTCTGGTACGCATTCGTCCCTGTTTCCGACAGCCTTACATTCGTTTATGAGATATGGGTTGAGATTCTTTCACCTGATGTCAAGCGATTATCACGGGGGGATTCCGGTTGTCGATTGACATATCCAGCAGCCCGTGTTTACAAACAAAAATTGTTATTTGAAATCAAACCGGGTATATTTCTCCCCTTTTCAGGTGGAATCACCCGACCGGAATCGGGCAAAATAAAATGAATATGGAATTTGCAAATGAATCAACAGTCTGAAGTCATTGAATTGAATTACAAGCCGGAAGAGATTGAAAACGTCATCGCCATTCTTGAAAATTTGGCAAAAAACAGTGAGAATCTGGCATTTTTGCCCGACGATCAACGGATTGCGCTGCTGACTGCAGCCGGAAAGCTTTCCCGGCCCAGCCGCGATGAAATCAACAAACGGCGAAAGCAGAAAAACCTGTTGCGCCGGCAGCAACTGATGACAAAAGAGCGTTCTGCCAGGGCTGTCACCGGAATCCGTACCGCACGCAACATGGATATTTTCAGGGCGCCCCTGCAAATTACCGACTTGAACTTGTTGGCAGACAATGAAAAGCAGAAATTGAATTCACCCAGAAACTGCTATATTTGCAAGGCGGAGTATATGCATCTTCATTTTTTCTATGATGCCATGTGCAAACGCTGTGGTGATTTCAATTATCAAAAACGGTTTCAGACCGCATCATTGCATGGAAACGTTGCGCTGATCACCGGCTCACGGTTGAAAATTGGATATCAGGCGACCCTGATGATGCTGCGGGCCGGTGCCGAGATCATTGCCACAACCCGATTTCCGATGGACGCGGCAATTCGATATGCTGCGGAAGCGGATTTTTCAGAATGGGGCACACGGTTGCACATTTACGGACTGGATTTGCGCCATACCCCCAGTGTCGAAATTTTTGCTGCCCATGTGGAGCAGAATTATCAGCGCCTGGATATTCTCATTAACAATGCGGCCCAGACCGTGCGCAGACCCCCCGGCTTTTATGCACATCTGATGGAAAATGAAAATCGTGATCCGACTACGCTGTCCGATACTGTACAGTCCATTCTCGACAGGCATGTTTTGCTGAAAAAACAGCTTGATTCTGTCAAAACCGGTCAGCCCGTGCTGTCATCCGATCTGCCGGTTACCTGGCATGGCCAGGGGCCCGGAATCGGCATCCGGGCATCGGCGCAATTATCCCAAATCCCCTATGCCTATGATAACTCTTTGCCCACTGAAAAGGTGTTTCCAAAAGGAATGCTCGATATGGATTTGCAGCAGGTGGATCTGCGGGAAACCAATAGCTGGCGGTTATGCCTGGGAGAAATACAGACACCCGAGATACTTGAAGTCCAGCTCGTGAATGCCATCGCCCCGTTTGTGCTGTGCAATCGCCTGCTCCCACTCATGAAACGGGATAATACCGGACAGAAACATATTGTCAATGTCAGCGCCATGGAAGGCAAGTTTCATCGCTTCAAACAGGCATCGCGCCATCCGCATACGAATATGGCCAAGGCTGCGCTGAACATGCTGACCCATACGGCAGCCGAAGATATGGCCAGGCATGGCATTTTTATCAATGCGGTAGATACGGGATGGGTGACAGACGAAGACCCGGCCCGGCTGGCCAGTTTGAAACAGCAGGTCCACGATTTTCAGCCGCCGCTGGATATCATTGACGGTGCTGCCCGGGTGTGTGACCCATTTTTTGATGGCATTCTGACCGGTCACCATTGGTCCGGGAAGTTTTTAAAAGATTATCAGCCCATTGATTGGTAATCCGGCAGTATTGAGATTTGAGCAGTGAGATGCATCCAGGTTGCCTGACCGCTTTGTCGTTCCCGGTATCGGTATCGGAATCTGGATCGAAAAAGACCTGTCAACTCCCGGGGTTATTCAGAAATATCCAAATCTGGCCTGTTTTCTATTCATGCAACAATTGAAGAATTGATTTATAACATATTAATAAATTTGGTTTAACAGCAATACGAAGGTTAATTCAGCCAAAACGCCGATCACTGCCAGAAATGGCTGACTGTCCGGCTCTTTCAATTACACATAAAACAGAATCGATAACAATGGCCCTGAAAAAATCGGAACTCTATTCCTCCCTCTGGTCCGGTTGCGACGAATTGCGCGGCGGAATGGATGCCAGCCAGTACAAGGATTACGTCCTGGTCCTGCTTTTCATCAAATACGTCAGCGACAAATACGCCGGTATGCCCTTTGCGCCCATCACCATTCCCGAAGGTGCCGGTTTCCGGGATATGGTTGCACTCAAGGGCAAACCGGGTATCGGGGACCAGATCAACAAAAAGATTATTGCGCCCCTGGCAAACGCCAACAAACTGTCCGACATGCCGGACTTCAATGACGCCACCAAACTGGGCACCGGCAAGGAGATGGTGGACCGGCTGACCAACCTCATCGCCATCTTTGAAAACAAAACTCTCGATTTTTCCAGAAACCGGGCCGACGGGGATGACATTCTGGGCGATGCCTACGAATACCTGATGCGGCATTTTGCAGTATTAAGCGGCAAGAGCAAGGGCCAGTTCTACACGCCTGCCGAGGTCAGCCGCATCATTGCCAAAATTATCGGCATCCGGGAAGCCCACACCACCAGCGCCACCACGGTCTATGACCCCACATGCGGGTCCGGCTCCCTGCTGTTGAAGGTCGCGGACGAGGCAGCGGCCAATGTCACGCTATACGGTCAGGAAAAGGATGCGGCCACCAGCGGTCTGGCGCGGATGAACATGATTCTGCACAACAACCCCACGGCCCTGATTGTGCAGGGCAACACCCTGGCCGATCCCAAATTCAAAGATGGCAGCACCCTCAAAACCTTCGACTATGTCGTTGCCAATCCGCCTTTTTCCGACAAGCGGTGGAGCACAGGCGTCGATCTTCTGAACGATCCGTTTGAGCGATTCAGTCATTTTGGAACACCGCCTGACAAACAGGGCGACTACGCCTACCTGCTGCACATCGTCCGATCGCTGAAAAGCACCGGCAAAGGCGCCTGCATTCTGCCGCATGGGGTCCTGTTTCGGGGTAATGCCGAGGCCGATATCCGCCGCGCACTCATCCGCAGGGGCTATATCCGGGGAATCATCGGCCTGCCCCCCAACCTGTTTTACGGCACCGGCATTCCGGCCTGTATTGTCGTTGTTGACAAGGAGAACGCCCATGCCGGCAAGGGTGTCTTCATGATCGATGCCAGCAGCGGATTCATGAAGGACGGCCCCAAAAACCGTCTGCGGGATATGGATATCCACAAGATTGTGGATGCATTCAACCGACGGATGGAAATACCCAAATTTTCCCGCATGGTCCTGTTTGAAGAAGTCGAAAAAAACGACTTCAATCTCAATATCCCCCGATATATCGACAGTCAGCAGACCGAAGATGTTCAGGATATCGCCGGTCATCTGAACGGCGGCATTCCATCTGCCGATATCGATGCGCTGGGGTCCTACTGGCGCATATTTCCCAATCTGAAAAAGGCCCTGTTCCAGGAAAACCGGCCCGGCTGAAAGAGATCCGGAACGACCGGGAAGCCGGGGCCGAAGCCCAAATACTCAACCAGTGGCTGAAACTGGGCAATGAGGAGGCAGATCTAAAAAAACGCATCCGGGATGCTGTGACTGAACTGGATGCCAAAGCCTGTGCCAAATATCCCCAACTGACCCAAGCCGAGATTCAGGTTCTGGTGGTGGATGACAAATGGCTGGCCGCACTGGAAACCGCCATCCACACCGAAATGGATCGCATCAGCCAGGGATTGACCCGGCGTGTCAAAGAGTTGGTCGAGCGTTATGAAACCCCGATGCCGAAGATGGTTGAACAGGTGGCGGAACTGGAGGCGAAGGTGAACCGGCATCTGGAGTGGATGGGGTTTTCATGGATGTGAAGCCGGGGTATAAAATGACTGAGGTGGGGGTGATACCTGAGGATTGGGTAATACGATCTGCTGAAAAATTTGGAGATATTGTGACAGGCGGGACGCCTCCAACCGATAATAGCTCATATTGGAACGGTAATATACCGTGAGTGACGCCTACAGATATTTCAGAACATAGGGATATTTATTCGACGGATCGTTGTATTACCACTGTCGGTTTAAAAAAAATTAGACCGCTACCTGCAAACTCTGTTCTCGTTACTTGTATCGCAAGTATAGGCAAGAATGCGGTACTTAAAGAAGATGGTTCTTGTAACCAGCAAATAAACGCAGTGGTATGTAACAGCTCGCATAGTGCTAATTTTCTCTACTATTTATTCGAAAACAATAAAGCATATCTACTCAAAAATGCAGGAATTACTGCGACTAATATTGTCTCAAAAATGGTCTTCCAGAGAATTCTGTTTTCTCTCCCCCCACCAAACCCGAGCAAGAAGCCATAGCCGAGGCGCTGAGCGATGCAGATGCCCATATCGAATCCCTGGAGCAGCTCATCGCAAAAAAAACGCCAGATCAAACAGGGCGCCATGCAGGAATTGCTTACCGGTAAGAAGCGGTTGCCGGGATTCTGCAGTGACTGGATTATGAAGAAGTTGGGTGAAATTACGCGACTACGAAAGCAGCGAATAGACCCCCGAAAGACTGGTATTTCAGATTTTTGTATTGAGTTAGAGCATATAGGGCAAGGAACAGGTTGCCTTGTCAGTTACACCGCTACTCAACAAAATTCATCCCTCAAGTCAGTTTTTTTCAAAGAGGACGTATTGTTCGGCAAGCTTCGAGCTTACCTATTATTGAACTTGCGAGCTATTCTTATGGAACACACATGCCCCGATCTGATTGGAATATTGTCAAAAACTATGAGGTTCATCTTCCTTCTATAGAAGAACAAACCGCCATAGCCACCATCCTCTCCGACATGAACTCGGAAATCTCCATGCTGGAAACCAAACTCGCCAAGGCCCGCCAGATCAAACAGGGCATGATGCAGGAACTGCTTACCGGAAGGATTCGACTGATATGACACCCATCCGAATATTCATCAGCAGTGTACAGAAGGAATTTTCCACAGAACGGAAGGCGATTCGGGATTATCTGCGCGGTGATGCCCTGATGCGGCGCTTCTTTGAACCTTTTTTGTTTGAAGATGTTCCCGCTGCAGACCGACGGGCCGATGATGTTTATCTGACAGAAGTGGAACAGTGTGACATCTACGTTGGTCTGTTTGGTGACGATTACGGATATGAGGATTCTGAAGGTGTTTCGCCGACCGAAAGGGAGTTTGCGCTATCGACCCGGTTGCACAAGCCCCGGTTGATTTTTGTCAAAGGGGAAGATGATCTCGATAAACATCCCAAAATGCAGGCACTTATCCGGAAAGCAGGTAGCGAGCTGATACGACGGCGTTTTGTCAGCACATCGGAATTGATCGCCGGGGTCTATGCCGCGCTGGTGCAGGCTCTTGAAGATCGGGAATTGATCCGTTTTGGGCCATTCGATGCATCTGTATGCTTCAAGGCTACGCTGGATGACCTGGATGAAGAAAGGATTCAGAAATTCGTCCGTTATGCCCGCCGTGGCCGGAAATTTCCATTGCCGGAAAATGTGTCACCAATAGAACTGTTGACTCACCTGAATCTTCTGGATAATGGTCGGCCGGTCAATGCTGCGGTGCTGCTGTTTGCCAGGCACCCGCAGCGGTTTTTGATTTCCTCGGAGGTCAAATGCGCCCATTTCCATGGTACGGAAGCGGCCAAACCCATCCCCTCATATCAGGTTTATAAGGGCACGGTATTTGAACTGGTTGACCAGGCAGTGGATTTTGTGATGTCAAAAATCAACCTGAGTGTCGGCACACGCGCCAATGGCGCGCAGGCGCCGGTGCGATATGAGATCCCCACCGAGGTGGTGACCGAAGCCATTGTCAATGCGGTAGCGCATCGTGACTACACCAGCAATGGCAGCATACAGGTAATGTTGTTCACCGACCGACTGGAGGTATGGAATCCGGGAAAGCTGCCGCCATCCCTCACGCTGGAAAAGCTGCGTCACCCCCATGCGTCTGTACCGGGCAATCCCTTGTTGGCCGAACCGCTGTATCTGACCCGCTACATTGAACGGATGGGCACCGGAATCGGCGACATGATCCGACGATGCAAAAACGCCGGATTGCCTGAACCCGAATTTGCGCTCACCGACGGTTTTGTGAACACCATCCGCAGGCCTGACAGGAAGATCACTGGCATATTGCCAGGTTTCACCCCGCCTGCGGATGAAGTCAGGGATGAAGTCAGG
>DFZE01000117.1:238-5011 GCA_002382065.1 Desulfobacteraceae bacterium UBA4064 | reverse complement strand
AAATATATTTTCAAAAATATTCAACTTTGGATGGATTAGATTCATGCTCTGGGAAACACCTCCTGCGGTATTGAAATTTGAGAGGCAAAATACCCTTTTTTTCTTAATTGTGCAACAGAGTGCACCGGTTGCGCATAGGTTGCATGGAGAGGTATTTTTGAAGCAACCCGCATCAATCTGTATCTAATAAAATCAATATGTTACATGTAACTAAACATCTTCGAATCCGTAGGCCGGGGGTTCGAGTCCCTCCAGGCGCGCCAATTTAGTGGTTTTATTTGAAAGGGTTAGCCAATCATGGTTAACCCTTTTTTCTTTTGCAAACGTCAATTGTGCCCAAAACTGTGCCCATCAGAAAATGGAGAGGCGTTTTAGGTCGCTCTGATATTTATGTTATCGTTGACATTTCAAATTTGGGGTAGTTCACCCATACAAAACAGCGAGGAACCATATGGCTTGGGTAATTCTTGTTCTTGCGGGGCTATTCGAGACCGGTTGGGCCATCGGTTTAAAGTTCACGGAAGGCTTCACCAGGTTGTGGCCTACCATTTGGACGATTCTGGCGATGATCGTCAGTCTTTGGCTGCTTGGCATTGCGATCAAGTCACTTCCAGTGGGCACCGCTTACAGCATCTGGGTCGGTGTTGGCACTGTCGGCACCGTAATCCTTGGGATCGTGCTGCTCGGAGAGCCCGCAAACGCTGGTCGGCTAATCAGCATTGCGTTCATCATCGCCGGCATCATCGGTCTCAAACTTTCATCAGCGGACTAACAGGAAGAAAAATGAAACCGTATCTCCGTTTTTTGGCCTTTATTCTTATTGCTGCTGTCATGTCCGGCATCCCTGTTGTCACACTGGCTGAAGAAGAAGCAGACAAACCCGGTGCATCAGCGGATATGGGTGTTTTCAGCCAATATATCTATAGAGGATTTGAACTCAGTGATGACAGTATCGTCATACAGCCGTCGGTCACATTGGATTACAAAGGCTTCAGTTTCAATATCTGGGGGAACCTGGATACGAAACTGAAACGTGATTCAGATGATGGTTCTGAAAGCGATGACGTCAAATACAATGAAACCGATCTGACACTTTCCTATGGCAGGGATATGGGTGCAATATCCCTGAATGGGGGCATGAATATATTATGCTCTGGACAGTGAACAGGATTCGCAGGAAGTTTTTGTATCCGTAACGGTCAATACGTTGTTGAGTCCCACCTTTTCTGTCTACCGTGAAATCAGTCATCTGCCGGCATGGTATGCAAGTCTGGAGATTTCCCACTCACAGGAAATCTACAACCAGATTACCCTGGATCTGAGCGCATCTGCCGGGTATTACTACTCGGATGACGATGATTTTTCTGAAATTGAAAATCCGGACAGCCGGTATCGCACCCTTCATGACGGATTGATAACAGCCGGGCTGACAATTCCCATATGAGAATCTGCCAGCGTACACCCCATCATCGCCTATTCGTTCCCAATTTCCGGAACAGCCGATGATTACATTACCGCCAGCAGTATCAGTGATGCCTCTGATTTTTTATATGGCGGCGTGACGCTGTCTGTGGCTTTTTAACAAATCAAACCGGCTGAAAGCGAAATATCTCAATAAATCCGGGCAGTGAAAGGTATTTGTCATGGAAAACATCGGGCCACTGATCACCGGTCTCTGGTCACTGATCACCGGTCACTTGTCACTGTTTTTGAGGTATTCCGGAATCCGGGTGCTTCTGGCGGTAATCTGCCTGGCCAGCAGAACCGGGTTGAAAGGGGCTTCTGTGTCAATGACAATGGCATGGGTCATCTCCGGGTCAGATAACGGGTGCCGCACCATCAACTGATGTTCCAGGATGCTCAGGTTGGCATCCGAAACATCTCCGGTTCTTTTGGCAATGCGTCTGCGGAGTTCATTTGCAGATGTCCTGAAATCCAGGATGATATAATCGGCCTGTTTTTCTGCCGCCAGTTTTTCAAACGGGTATCGATGCGATTGGTCCAGAAAGGACGCATCCACAATGACCGGATAACCGGCATCCAGAATCTGACCGGCCAGCCGGACCAGATAATCGAATGTGCGCCGGTTTGCCTGTCCGGAATAAATCCCCTGGCCCCTGGACGCGCTGGCGGACTGGTTGGGATCGATTCCATGAATCCGTTTCCGCTCCACATCGGATCGCAGCCGAATGGCCCCCAACTGTTCCAGAAGCGGCTGCGTCAGCGTGCTTTTTCCAGAAGCCGATGGACCACAGGTGATGATCAATGGCGTGGCGCGTGGCGAAATTGTTTTGCAGGCCAGACACAGATAGTCACGACAGGCCCTTTCGGCCAGAGTCCGCCCGGTTGGTGAAACGTCTGCCTGCCCCATGCGAATGCCATGTATTTTGGCCCTGACCAGTGCCCGGTACACCACATAAAACCGGAAAACAGAAATCCCGTCATAGTCTCCCCCTGTTTCCAGATAGCGGTTAAAAAACCGCCAGGCCAAATCGGGACGCGATCGGTCAAGCAGATCCATGACCAGAAATGCGGCATCATTGATCACATCGATCCACCGGAGGTTCGGATTGAATTCGATACAGTCAAACGCCACCGGCCCACCATTCAGCCAGGCCAGGTTTTTCAGATGAAGATCGCCATGACATTCGCGGATTTTGTCTTTGGCCTTTCGCCCGGCAAACACCGGTGTCAATTTCCGGATAGCCGATTGGGTCCAGTATTCCAGTTCGTCCAGAAGACGCCGATCATCCGGACAGGACAGATATTTTCGAATCTGGGCAAAATTTTCCAGAACCGGTTTTTGAACCGCTTTGGCATCACCATAGGATTGACCCGGATCGACAATGGCTGCCTGCCGATGAAAACCCGAAATCATTTTGGCCAGGGCATCCATGTGTTCCGGTTTCAGCCGCCCTTTGGACAGCAGCCGATCCATCTGTGCATTTTGGGAAAATTCCGCCATTTTAACCGCATACTCGATGGGGTCACCCGATCCGTTAAAGACGGGATGGTCCACGGCACCGGTAATGGATTCGACCGAAAGGTACAGATCCGGCGCCAACCGCTGGTTCAGACGCAGTTCTTCTTCACAGAAAAAACGACGCTGGGTCAGGCTGGAAAAATCCAGAAATCCCAGATTCAGTGGTTTCTTGAGTTTATAGGCATAGGTTCCGGTCAGAATCACCCAGGAAATATGGGTTTCAATCAGTCTGCACCGCTTGACCGGATGGTCATAAATCCCGGGATTCATCAGGGATTGAATCAGGGGATGATGCGCTTTTGGGGGTATTTTTTTACGCATGGCATTCAGAATGTTATGAATTATGGTAACTGCTCACCGGTGAAGTCCGCGAATCCGGAACAGCTCCTGAAACACAAACAGTGATTTTTTCAGGCTGTCGTATTGAATCCGGGAATTTTCCACATGACGCCAGGCCACCGGGAATTGGGCAACACGCATCCGGTTGCGTCTGGCAAGCCAGAGGATTTCCGGATCAAAAATCACACTGTTCAGTTTTTGCATTCCAAAAAGCAGACGGGCCGATGCCTGTGTAAACAGCTTGAAACCACACTGGGTGTCGGGATACCGGATTCCCAGATACAGGGTTTGAATGACTGTATAAATACGGGCGGATATTTCCCGAAAAAAATTCTGACGGGCCTCGACCCGGGCGCCCTTCACCGCCCGCGATCCAATGGCCACATCGTATCCGGACAGAATCAGATTCAGGCCTTTTTCCACATCGGCAATCGGAACCGCATAATCCGCATCCATAAACAGGATCACATCCCCTGCGGCCCGGGTCATACCATATTTGACCGCATAGCCCTTTCCCCGGTTCGGATGATATTCCAAACACCCGATTTTTACCCGTTCCGTGGATTCAAACGCCTCAACAACCCTGCGGGTGTCATCCGTGCCGCCATCACTGACAACCAGTATTTCACTGGCATATCCCTGCCCGTTCAGATAAGTCCTGGTTTGTGTCAGGGTACCCACAATCCGGTCATGTTCGTTATAGGCCGGGATGACTATCGAAAGCATCATGAATTGCCTCTTTCAAACATGGCATGATAAATGCCCCATGCAACCGAAAAGACGCAGAAAAATGAAAAAAGCACATCGCTTAAAAAATGCCCGCCCTGGACCATTCTAGCCAGTCCCACCGCCGATCCATAAACAAACCCCAATCCGAATATCTGTTTTCGATAGCGATGAAACAAAAAACCGGGAACCATGACATAAAATGCCATGGCCGAATGGCCGGAAACAAACGAGCAGTTTCGGTTGCATGACGACGACAGAATAAACGCCGGCGTAAATTGTTTGTCACCGCCAAATTCCACAATGGCGTCGGGCCTGGCCCGCCCCCAGTTGTCTTTTAAAATGGTATTGGCCAGAAGCCCCGGCCCAAGGGCCAGAACCAGAATCAGGTAGTAAAACGATTTCCGGGTCAATCCAAGAACAGATGTTTTTGTGATCCCAACCCATATCAGCATCGTTATCAGAATGCCGATGCATACCGGTGTCACAATTTCCACGGATTGATACAGAATCTGGCAGATTCTGGCATCTCTCAGAAAAAAACCGTTGGCCGGGTGGTAAAACAATTCCGAGATATTGATGTCAATTTCCGGAAAAACCAGAAACACGCACACACTGGCGGCAAATGCGTTCAAAAACTTTTCTGTTTGTCCGAACATGGATTATCGATCCGGTTGAAGTATCGCTTTCAAGATAAAGGTTTTGGGTGCGTTATCGGTCGGGGA
>DFZE01000117.1:0-141 GCA_002382065.1 Desulfobacteraceae bacterium UBA4064 | reverse complement strand
CAAAATCATTATCTTGAAAGCGATAATTGATTTGTTATGCGGAAATCATCAACGTGGCGATCATGCGGGAATATCATCTTGAAATCAGGTTGATTTTGGCGTAATTCAGATTTTGTCCGATTACAGACCTCGTTAAAAGAG
>DFZE01000247.1:6634-27638 GCA_002382065.1 Desulfobacteraceae bacterium UBA4064 | reverse complement strand
GAAATCATTTTTCCGGTAAAAATCATTTCCTTGGCCATATTGATTCCAACCAGTCGGGACAATCTTTGCGTTCCGCCAAAACCCGGGATCAGCCCCAAGGTGATTTCCGGCAGACCAAACATGGCATTTTCCGAGGCATAAATAAAGTCGCAGGCCAGTGCGATTTCGCTTCCCCCTCCCAATGCATAGCCATTAACCGCGGCAATGACCGGAATATCCAGGGACTGAAGCTTGTGAATGGCATTTTGACCTTTTGTGGCAAACCATTTGCCCTGAAGGGTATTGCATTGAGCCAGCTCGTTAATATCGGCGCCAGCCACAAACGCCTTTTCGCCGGAGCCGGTCAGAATCAGAGCCCGGATATTTTCATCGGCGGAAACCGCGTCCAATGCCAGTGATAATTCATTCAACAACGCGCCATTCAGGGCATTCAATGCTTTGGGTCGGTTGAATGTGATGGTTGCAAGACCCGCCTCGACCGTAAACAACAGATTTTCAAATTCCATAATGTGCCTCCAATAAACAGAATAAAATTCAATTGACATAAAAAATGCGGAAATGTTGGCATGCCGGGATGCGAAAATTATGCAATTCAGGCATCTTCCCATATCCGCATTTCAACATCGCCGCAGCTTAGAGCCTGTTTGAAGATTCTGGATCAGGCCCGATAACAAGGCGAAAAGCGCATCAAAAGCGGAGCATACACAGAGTATGTGAGCATTTTGAGGTGCTTTTCAACGCAGTTAGCGGGCCTCAGACGGGATCTTCAAACAGGCTCTTAGAGCTTGTCCGCTGTCTTTTGATGCTTTTCCATAAAGGCTGCCGGATTGGTATCCCGAATGTAATCCCGGATGCCTTTGGTAATGGATTCCGCCAGATGGTCCTGGTATTCGGGTGATACCAGCCGGCTGCATTCCCGCTGGTTGCTGATAAAGGAGGTCTCGACCAGAACCGATGGCATCTGGGCACCCAACAGGACATAAAACGGTGCTTTTTTGACCCCTTTGTCCCGAATATTGTTATAGCGGCCGTTCAGGTTGGCAACGAGACTCTTCTGCACCTTTGCTGCCAGACGACTGGATTCGTTGATCTTGGCGTTTTGCATCAGGTCGGTCAGAATGCCCTGCAAATCACTGATATTTTTGGTTGAGGTCGCATTTTCCCGGGCCGCCACCAGGATGGCGTCCTCATCCGTTGCCAAGTTCAGGAAAAATGTCTCGATTCCATATGCTGCGGCGCTGTGGGCAGCGTTGGTATGGATGGAAATGAACAAGTCTCCGTTTTTGGTATTGGCTATGGCCGTTCTTTCCTCAAGCGACAGATAGACATCTTTGGTACGCGTCAGAACGACCTCACAGTTCAGGGTTTGCTGTATTTTTTTCTGAAGCCTGAGCGCTATGGCCAACGTGATATCTTTTTCATAGACGCCTGGCATGATGCCGGGTGCACCCCTGTCCTTTCCACCATGACCGGGATCGAGGATAATGCGCCTGACACCCAGAGAAAGCTGCCGGGCCAGATCATTCGGTTTCAATTTGGGTGATTTTTTATCGGATTTGAATTCCGTTACCGGCTTTTCCGGTTGATCCGGTTCCTTTCCCCAGACATCCATGATGATCCGGAACGGGTTTTTCAGCGAAAAAATTTTATAGGTTTTGAAGGATTTGATGTCCGCGACTACCCGGACGGAGTCCAGGGTATACTGGCCGGCCCGTGCATCCTGAATCAGATTGTCATTGACCGAAATGAAATTCTGAATGTGTTTTCCCAATTTTGCCTGTTCAATATCGATATACAACCGTTGGGGTTTGTCGAGATCGGGGTCCTGCTTGAGCAGGTGATGTTTGAAAGCGGTTTCGTTATCCGCATCGATGACAATTCGGGTGTAATTCGGATTGGACCAGACCCTGAGATCGGTAATGTTGCTGTGGGTGGATGATCCGGTCTCTCCGGTACCCAGCGGAAGGCTGGCCGGGCCAACCGGCATGTCACTGGAAGGGATGGGGGGGGCGGGTTCGGATACCGGTTCCGGCTTGGGGGGTGAAGGGGATGTCGTTTCCGGTTTTGGTGATTCCAGGCGGGAGATACCCGCCAGCGCTTTTTTTCGATAGCTGCTTTTTGCAAACCGGTTGACGATCCGCTGGTATGAATCCTGCGCCTCTTTCCGGTCAGCCGGCGCCAAAGAAATGCGATACATTTCTTCATAAAGAAATCCGGTCATGTAAAGACCGGCCGCTGCCCACGGCCCGGAGGGATTCATCTGATGAACTTTTTGAAATTTTTGGATACAGGCCATCCAGTTATGGCGCAGTTTCTGTCTCTCCGGGCTGTTCAGCAGGCGGGTGTAGCAGGCATCCGCTTCATGATACTGGTCCTTTTCAGAAGCAGCATGGGCGGAATTTGCCGTTAACGTACCTGTTGCCAGGCAAACGATCAGAAATATGAGAAATATTCGGTTCAGCATTGAATCCGGGTGGTCATTGACCATTTTTTATATCCGTGAGCCTTTTGTCTTGTCATGCGTGTTTACTATCATAAAAAGTTCATTCAGGCAATTCAAGGCTGCAAGTGGTGTCATATTGATGATATCAAGGGTTCTCAACCGTTCAATTGCAGGATTTTCGGGTGGTTGGAACAGGCGAAGCTGCTCGTGAGCAGACCGACAGGTCGAGATGCCTGCCTTTGAAATGCCGGTAAACCGCCGTCTGCCGCTTTCAATATCGTCAAGAATATCCCGGGCATGCCGGATCACCGTATCCGGAATGCCGGCAAGCCGTGCAACCTGTATTCCATAAGATCGGTTGGTTCCGCCTTTTAACAGCTTGCGCAGAAAAATGATCTCATCATTTTTTTCCCGGACGGCAATATTGAAATTTTTTACCCGGGGTTTCAGCTTTTCCACCTCGGTCAATTCGTGATAATGGGTGGCAAACAGTGTTTTGACCCCATGCCCTTTCAGATCATGAAGAAAACAAACCACGGCCCATGCAATACTGAATCCATCATAGGTGCTGGTGCCACGGCCGATTTCATCCATGATCACCAGGCTGTGGGGGGTGGCATTATGCAGAATGTTGGCCGTTTCCTGCATTTCCACCAGAAATGTGCTTTGACCGCTTGCCAGGTTATCGAGCGCGCCCACCCGGGTGAAAATGCGGTCGGTGATGCAGATGCTGGCATTTCTGGCAGGGATGAATGATCCCATTTGGGCCATGAGCACATGAAGCGCGGTCTGTCGAAGTATGGTGGATTTTCCGGCCATGTTCGGGCCGGTAATGACCATGACCTGATTATCGGTGTTATCCATGAAAATGGAATTGGGCGTAAACCGTTCTGCCTGAATCAGTTTTTCGATGACCGGATGCCTGCCGTCATCGACCTGAATGATGCCGGTTTCATTGATAAGCGGCTGGATGTAGGCATTCTGATCCGCAATGACAGCCAGGTTCAACAGGCAATCCAGACTGGCGATAAATGCCGCAATGATCTGAATCCGGGCATGGTGCTGCTGGATGTCTTTACAGATATCCTGAAAAATCCGGTACTCAAGCTCTGACCGGCGCTCTTCCGCGCCCATGATTTTCATCTCGAACTGCTTGAGATCCTCGGTAATATAGCGTTCGGCATTGACCAGGGTCTGCTTTCGGATATAATGATCCGGTATGCCGGACGACTGGCTTCTGGGAACTTCGATATAATATCCAAAAACCCGGTTGTACCGAACCTTGAGGGAGTTGATGCCGGTCGCCTTTTTTTCTGTCATTTCCAGGCGGGCCAGCCAGCTTTTTCCGTCAGAGCTGATCAGAATCAGCTCATCCAGTTCGGAATTGAAACCGGTTCTGATCAGCCCTCCCTCATGAAGGGCGAGAGGCGCATCCTCCCGGATGGACTGTTCGATCAGATCGGCTAGCGCGATCATGTCCTCAAGATTGTCAACCAGGCCCGAGCGAACCAGTTCGGACTGAAAGGGGCTCATGGACTGCATGATCCGGGGCAGAATTTTGAGTGTTGCGCCCAGCGCCAGCACATCCCGGGGCGTACACCGAGCCATGACAATCCGGGTACCGATCCGTTCCAGATCGACGACCTGTTTTAACAGCCCCCGTATTTCCCGTACTGTCTGAATCTGCGACAGCGCTTCGGCCACGGCTGTCTGACGGGCGCCAATCGCGTCCCTGTTTCGCAGGGGATACTGAATCCACTGTTTGAAAAGTCTGGCGCCCATTGCGCTGACGGTCTGATCCAGAACACTCAACAGGCTTCCATGCCGTTCGCCGTTCTGGAGATTCTGGATTAGCTCCAGATTGCGGCGCGAGGTGTCATCGATGATCAAAAAATCGGACAGGGCGTAGGGCTCAATTTTTCGAATGTGCGTCAGGGGCTGTTTCTGGGTGTCTTCAACATGGCCCAGAAGTGCGCCTGCAGCCCCGATTCCCGCCCGAAACTGATGACAGCCAAAGCCTTCCAGTGACAGGGTGTTGAAATGCCGTATCAGGCGGTCGCGGCCCGCGGCGGAATCAAACGACTCGGGTTTCATGCGGGTAATGGATGTGCCGGAAAAATGGGTCAGAAACGGCTGCCATGCCGTGTCGTGTGCCAGGGATTCCGGAATCAGAATTTCCCGCGGGGATATCCGGTCCGCCTCTCCGATTGTGGCAGACATGTCCCGGATTTCCATGACACGAAAATCGGCAGTGGAAATATCCAGGCAGGACAGTCCAATGACAGGTCCCTCCACATTGACTGCCAGAATGAAATTGTGGGAACTTTCTTCCAGAAGTTCATTTTCCAGAATCATTCCCGGCGTGATGACCCGAACGACTTCCCGTTTCACCAGACCTTTGGATTGGGCCGCATCTTCGGTCTGTTCACAGATGGCCACTTTAAAACCGCGATCGATCAGCCTGGCGATATAGGTCTGGCCTGCCCTGCAGGGAACACCGCACATGGGAACCGGAAAATCATCGTTCCGGTTTCGGGATGTCAATGCAATTTCCAGAACTGGCGCGGCTGTTTCGGCATCCTGAAAAAACATCTCATAAAAATCCCCCATACGATAAAAAAGAATGGCATCCGGATAATCTTTCTTGATTTCCAGATACTGCTTCATCATGGGGGTTGCTGGAATTGGCTGCATAAGACCGGAATGGTAAAAAACACTCGGTTTAACTGAGGACAGATGCACGGAAGAACGATCCAAAGGAATGGATCATTCTTCTTTCAGGGACAGTGTATCATCAGATACGGTTTCAATCACCGGTGTTGTCCGGCTTTGAAGTGATTCAATCTCTGATTTCAGGGAATTGATCGTTTCCTGCTGACTGGCGATGGCTGCATTCAAATTCTTGATGGTCTTGTTGGATTTGAAACGGTTCGACAGGCTGAGAAAATATGAGATGAGAAGCCCGATCAGGAAAAAACCTGCCAGGAGCATGGCATTGGATATACCAAAATACTCAAGATAGGAAAAATACAGATCAATATGGAAATTGGATTGTATCGTCAGAAAAGACCGGTTCTGATAAAACACCATCGCAATGAGTCCAATTGCAAGTACCAAAGCAATCAGTTTTAACTTTTTCATATCATCTCCATCGGGTTGAATGGTCCGTGTAAAAATGCTTTGTGAACGCGCAAAATATACGTTAGCCAGTCATAAATTACGATTTCCTGTATACCCGCTTCTGGGAGACGGTCGGGGTGAATCGTGATTTTTCCCTTCCGGGAGCGATTTACCCGATCAGGATCGGTTGGTGAAACGTCACATATCAGTCCGTTTTCTCCAACCGGTCGAAAAAGGGCTTCAGATTGTCAAATGTCGCCTGTAAGTGTTCCGGAATAACCCGGACATCCGCAAAAACCGTCAGGGCGTTGGTATCGCCAAACCACCGGGGAACAATATGAAAATGAAGGTGCTCCGCGACGCCTGCTCCGGCCACTTTTCCCAGGTTGAGGCCCACATTGAAACCATCCGGTTTCATTGCCTGCCTGAGTATATCAATTGAACGTTCGACCATTGAAAGCAGGCAACCCATCCCGTTTTTGTCCAGTTGATCAAGACTTGCGATATGCCGAATGGGGGCTACCAGCAGATGTCCGTTGATGTAGGGATATTTGTTCATGACCACCATGATGTGACTGCCTTTGTAAAGTGTCAGTTCTTCATGAATGGTCATCGCATTGCAGAACACACAGCCAGGTTCCTTCAATCCTTTTATATAATCGATTCGCCACGGCGCCCAAAGGGTTTGCACAGTCGATGTCTCCATCATTAACCGTAAATTCAGTATCGGGATTTCATCAGCCATCAGTCTTCAACTTTCCCGCCAATTTACGCTGTGGATATCAAAAACTCAATACTTTTTTCCGGTTATGGGAATCAGTTCCAGCTTGCCCCATATGCCCATCTGCTTTTTCACAACAATCAGAATGCCCGATATGCCAGGAATCGATTGGCCAAATGCAATGGCATTCTGAATATCCCCGGGTGTTTTGACATGGTTTGCAATGGCGGTGGCCGCGGCGTCTGCCAGGGCGCAGGACCCGGATAACACACATACGGCATCGGCTTTGCCAAAACTCAGGCTGTGACCTACCGTTCCCGAAGAGGTGCACAGGCCAACCGGGCCGGATACCGAATCGATCCGGACACCCATTTTCATGCTGAGCGGGGATCTGCCGGCAAAAATGGCGGCGATAACCGGTTTCTGTGTTTTGATAAACACATCGCCGCCGTTTTCGATAATCACCTCGTCTGAATATCCCAGAAGATCGGTTCCCACGGCTGCGGCAATGGCGCCTGCAACGGCTGCCATCGGGCCCACGCCTGCCAGCCCGGCTGCGGTTGACATATCCCGGATGACGCCGGGCGCCGGCCCGGTCAGATTCCAGGGCACCAACGTATGCATGAATTCCGGGTTCTGCTGAATATAGGACTCGATCTGCCCCCGGTAGAAGAGTATCTGTTCCCGTGTCACCCCATCCAGTCGGGTAATTGTGCTGACCAGAACATCGGTTTCCCTGACCCTGACCGGATACGTGACCAGATGGGTATCCAGTATGTGCTGCCGGTATTTTCGGTCTGTTTCCACTATTTTTTCCGGATATGACACGGTCAGGGAAACCGGAGCGGCTGAAGTTTTGACAGAAGCGATTCCGGGCATTGGCGCATGAAATAGCTGTCGGTCATGCCGGAGATATAATCCCGGACAATCTCCGCCGGTTGAAACCGGCTGGTGTAAACCGGTTGTTTTTCCTTTAAAAATTTTGAAAATATGGGAGATGAGCGGTTTCCGGATTGAATATCGGACAGACAGGTTTCAAACATATGGTCAAACATCTGACGGATGACGGCGGAATTCCCCTTGATTTTGGGGTTCAGATAAATCCGTTCCAGATTGAATTTTTTCAGTGTTTCAACCGCCTGACTGATTTCCGGACTGAATGCAACAAACCGCTGATTGACACTGTTTTGAATCACATCGGTTACCAGACGGAAAACAATTCTGCCATTGGTGTTGCCCAGAAGCCGGACACAGGGCTTCGGGATATCATCCCGGTCAATCAGATTCAGGCGGATGGCATCTTCGATATCCCTTCCGATATAGCTGATGGTGTCGGCCATCCGCACAACACACCCTTCCAGGGTCATGGGTAGCAGCGCGGTTTCCGGATGGGCCTTTTTGGTTTCCCGCTCCTGATCCAGCGTCACAAACGTCTTGCCTGGAAACGGCGTCAGAAGCTGATTGTGAATTTCACCATCGTGGCAGAGAATGCCATCCAGGGTTTCCAGACACAGGTTCCAGCCAGTGCCATTCCGTTCGACCTGGTCCAGAAATTGCATACTTTGTATATTGTGCAAAAAATATCCGATGCCGCTGTTATGGCATAACGCTGAGAGATACATTTCGCCCTCATGCCCGAACGGTGTATGCCCGATGTCATGTCCCAGGGCAATGGCTTCAATCAGATCCTCGTTCAGGCACAGGAACCGTCCAATGGTTCGCGCAATTTTTGAAACCAGTTGAACATGAAGCACCCGATGGGTGATATGATCATTTTCAATGAGATAAAAGACCTGGGTTTTATCAATATACCGTGTATAGGCACGGGAATGCAGGATTCGGTCCACATCCATGGAAAACGGGAGCCGGTAATCGGTTTCCAGTTGCGTTTCAGCCTGACGACGGCTGGCCCCGTCGCTATAGGATGCGAATGGTGACAGACTGCTCCGCTCCCGATTGTCCAGCAGCTTGCGTATGCCCAATGGTATGGAAAAATCAGATATCTCCATTGCCAATCATGTCCTCCATCATCGCCGTATAATTTAACCCTGCCTGGCGGAATCCCTCTTTTCCGTATTTCATGTTGGCTTCCAGAACATACCATGTGTCATGGCAGCAACAGATATCCATCCCGACATCATTCCACTGACACATTCTGGCGGCATGAAGCCCCAGTTCCAGGGCTGCTTCAGGAACCGCATCCAGAGAAACCCGCCCCCCGACAGCCACATTGGTTCGAAAATCGCCGGCCGGTGCAATGCGCCAATAGGCATGAACCACCCGATTACCGATGACCACGACGCGGATATCCTTCTGAATCGGAAGATATTCCTGAATATAGGCAACCCGGGATTGTGCCAGATACTGGTCCAGATTCATTTGATTGTGAATCAGAAAAACCCCTCTGCCCCGCGCAGATCCCCTGGGAATTTTTGCGATAAAGGGAAACATGAAATCAGCGGTGATGCGTCTGTGCTGGCGCTTGCCATAATACACCCGGGTGCGGGGGTGGGGAATGCCGATTATGGAAAACAGGGCTGTCTGCCGGATTTTGTCCTGGGCAAAGCGGTAGGTCTGGCAACTGGGAAACATCGGCTTTCCCATGACATCAAAGAGTTCGGCATAAAACGGGGTTGGATAATAAATCCTGGGAGACTCCCGTATCAATGTCTGTTCCTCGCGGGAGTATTCAGAAAAATTGGCCTTTACACCCAGGGTCAGTACATTCCGGCAATCTCTCAGGCGGGATTCCAATGCGATGGCTGTATGTTTTACCCAGCCCATTTTTGATATCCTTATGGCGGCGACAGAACAAACATGTCCGGAGAAACAGGCGAATTAATCCATATTTTTTCCATATCCACCTGAATTCCGGCATTTTCATCATTGTCCAGCATCATGCGGGATGGCGCAGAATATCCATCGATCTCTTTTGTCTCTGAATAGACGACCCGGTATTCAATATCCCCGGCATCATCATAAAACGTTATCCCGTTCACGTTCCTGCGCCCGGAATCCAGATAAAGTATCTCGCAGGGCCTGCCATATTGACCGGTCAGCGTCAAAATGGCCTGACCGGATGTGACATCTTCATTCAGCGACGATGCCATATGATCCCGAACCGGAATGGCGCCGGATACGATTTCAATCAGTTCACGGGACTGAATCGGAAGATTGAGCATTTGCTCCAGGTTGGCATCCGGTGTCTGTTTTTGGTAGAAGCGGTTGTCGCTGTGTGACATCAGATACACCGACTGGCCGTCAGCCGCCAGACTGGCCACAGGAAACCCGGAGATCGCCATGATCAGAATCCGGATTTTGTCGGGTTTGGCTATGGTCCAGGCAGTCCGGGCGGTCTGAGTCTGGTCTGAATTCCAGATTTTGATTCGGCCAATGCCTTTCATGCTGGCAATCGTTACATTCCGGGACCGCAGCTCCGATAGAATCCGGGTGATTTCCGGTGAATCCGGCTGATATGTCACAGCAGGCCTGGAAAGAAGACCGCTGCACGACGGCAGGATCAGAAAAGCCATCATCGCAAAAACCAAATAAATGCGTTGGTTAGTTTCCACGCCCCTCCAGGTCTTTGATTTTCTGTTGAACGGCTTCCGGAGCCCCCCCCTTGTTTTTCAGACTCTGTCTGTAGAATTCAATTGCCTTTTCCGGACTGCCGAGCTTCTGATGGACATCTCCCAGATGCTCCAGTATGGCAGCGTCATCCGGAACCAGATCGATGGCTTTTTCCAGATAAATGAGCGCCTTTGGATAGTCCCCCTTTTGATAGTAAAGCCATCCGAGGCTGTCCGTGATATACCCGTCATCCGGTTTATGGCTCAGGGCCTCCAGAATCAGCTTTTCTGCCTCATCCAGATTTTGGCCCATGTCGGCATAGGTATATCCCAGATAATTGAGCGCATTTGGATTTTTGGGATTCAGGCGGATAGCGGTTTTCATGGCGTCAATCGCATCCTGTTTTTTACCCCATTTATCAAAAATCACACCCAGCCGGAAATAATACTGATCATTCTGATCATCCAGTGCAATCCCGGCGCGAACCGATTCAATCGCTTTTTCAAAACGACCGGCTTCTTCGTGAATCACGGACAGATACAGATAGAAATCCGCCACATTGGGCGCATTCCGGATAGCAGTGGTGATCGCTTCCATGGCCGCTTCTGTTTTACCCATATTCTGAAACAGAAACATGGCATGCATAATCGAATTTTCATAAAACTGGGATTTGGAATCAACCTTCAGATAATGAACAATCGCCTGATCGTTATTTTCATTGGCTTCATGGGAAATAGCCAGAATATAATGAAGCGACGCGCTGTCCGGTGCGCCGTCAAGCATGGCCTCCACAACTGGTATCAACTCGGTGAAGCGCTGAGGCTCCAGATACATTTTGACAAGGGTCTTGACAATATCCGGATTGGTCAGACTTTTCTGCCCCAGATCCCGAAATAACTGATGCGCCTTGTCTGTCTGTCCGGTGGCCTGATACGAAGCACCCAGCAGAAGAGCGGCCCGGATGTTGTCCGGATTGATTTGAATAAATTTTTCACTGGTTTTCTGAAGCGCATCGAGACGTCCGGATTTTTGATACAATGCAATCAGCTCAATCCAGGACTCTTCCAGATCGGCTTCAAGAGCGATGGTTTTTAAAAATTCAGCCTCTGCGGATGAAAAATCATCCTGCCGGACATAAATTTTGCCCATATAAAAATGGGCGACATACGACTCCGGATGCGTTTCGGCCAGTTGCCGATAAACCCGCATGGCATCACTCAAACGGTCGCTGTCCATATACATCTCACCCAGGGCGTGATAGATTATCTGCCGCGATGGATCAATGGTCAATGCCTTCTCGTATGCCGGAATGGCCATCTCCGGCTGTTCCTGTTTCTGATAAATGTCTCCGATCATCATCCAGGCTTCAATATCATCGGGATTGCCGGTTGAAATTTCTTTCAGAATTTCAAGGGACCTGTCCAGCCGGTTATTCTGAAAATACATCATCGCCAGATCCCGTTTTAAAAAATCGGAATCCGGATCTTCCTGGACAGCCGACTCCATCAGAATGATGGCCTTGTCCGGATTGCCCTGGGTCCACTGAATCTGGGCCTCTGTGTACAGATAGTAGGAGTTGTCGGTGTGGCTGAATGACGGGGATGCCTGAGTGACAGGTGCTTCAGAAGGCACATCGGGAACAACCGGTTGATCTTTTTGAAACAGGGTACATCCGTTTATCCAGAGCGAGGCAAGCCCGATCAGAATCAACAGTTTACAATGACAGTTCATATGGGGTCCTCAGAATTATTCAGCCAGGCTGTCTTCAAGATAGGAGGCAAAATCCGGCAGTTCATTTTTAAAAAACTCTCTCATTTTTTTGACAATATTTTTTTCAACCTGTCGGATCCGTTCTCTTGAAATACCGTAGCGGTCCCCAATTTCCTGAAGTGTGGCCGGTGAGTCTGAAAAAACGCGAACGTCAAAAATTTCCAGTTCGCGTGGGCTCAGCATCTTTTTAAAGCTTTCAATTTTCTGATGCAGAAGGTGCTCAATTTCTTTTCTGGCCAGTTGATCTTCGGCAGACTCGGTTTCTGTACTGATGAAATCAATTCTTTCTGTGTCGGAGTCTTCCTTCAGCGGCGCATCCAGGGAGATGTCCCAACTGTCCAGCCGTTGATCCATGTCCACAATTTCCTTGACGGTAACACCCAGTTTTTCGGAAAGCAGTTTGGGTTTGGGATCAAATCCCTGATCGATCAGGCTCTGTTTTTCTTTTTTAAGTTTGAAAAACAGCTTTCGCTGCCCCTGAGTGGTCCCGATTTTGACCAGTCGCCAGTTGTCCATGATAAATTTGAGAATATAGGCTTTTATCCAGAACGATGCATAATAGGAAAATTTGACATTTTTATAGGGGTCAAATTTTCGGGCGGCCTGAATCAGCCCGATATTGCCTTCCTGAATGAGATCCAACAGGTTCTGCATCCAGACCCTTTGAAATTCAAGGGCAATTTTGACCACCAGCCTCAGATTGGATGTGACCATTTCATAGGCTGCCTCCGAATCGTCATTTTCATAGATTCGAAGGGCCAGGGCTTTCTCCTGTTCACGGGTCAGCAGTTTATAGGCGCTGATTTCGGCAAGATATCTCTGGAGCGGATCAAATCGAACAAGCGATTTGTCCGGGGCGGATTCTGTGACAGCGGGTTTTTTTTTCATATATTGATATTTACATCCGGAAATTCGTATGATAGAAGTCGAAAATCAAAATGCGCCTGTAGCTCAGATGGATAGAGCAACGGACTTCTAATCCGTAGGTCGGGGGTTCGAATCCCTCCAGGCGTGCCATAAAATCAAGGGGTTACGATTCATCGTAACCCTTTTTTTGTTTGATCGTTCAACAAAACGGCAAACATTATCCACATGGTTAACAAGGAGCTGTTTTCAAAAACTTTTCAAATTTATCACCGGGTATATTTTTTTGCAATCGAATATAAAACTGATTATAACAGATTGGGGGTTGCATGATTAATCGTCGCAGTTTCCATTTTTACAAACAGGTCGCCCTACGGGGCTTTTAAAGAAAATATCATTTTCATTCCTGGGGGTGAGCAAGCCCTTGATCATGATGGTTTACCGTGAAAATAGCATTCGGCGGAATGCTTCCCTTTGTTCGTAGTGTGCCCGTAAGGGCATTTTAAAAAATGTCTGACGGCGTCAACTACGAACATGCCTGAACCATCATCATGGCCTGATTTTCATATACGGGGTGAACCATCCCAAATGATTCATGATCGTTTATTGTAAAACGGTAATGGGCATACTGATGCATAACAGTGAACGTCCGGAAACGAATTCATTTCAATTGCCATATCATGTGGTCAATCTTGAACAGGGAACTGCAGAATGGCATGCGTGGCGGAACCAGGGCATTGGCTCTTCCGATGCGCCGGTCATAATGGGTGAAAACCCGTACAAGACCCGAAGCCGTCTGTTGCAGGATAAATTGAACCGGGTTATTGTCGCGCCCAATCCGGCAATGATTCGCGGTACCACCCTGGAACCGGAGGCGAGAAAACGATATGAAGATGTTAGCGGAATCGCAGTTCAGCCGTTATGCCTCCAAAGCACGATATTCAACTGGTTGCGGGCCAGTGTTGACGGATTGTCGGATTCCGGCAATACTGTCGTTGAAATCAAATGCGGAGAAAGCGTTTACAGACATGCCGCAACAACCCGACAAGTCCCGACGTATTATGTCGGACAACTCCAGCATATACTGGCGGTGACGAATCTGCCCGAAATTGATTTTTGGTGTTATTTGCCGGGTCAGCCCAATGTGCGACTGAGAGTCGGGCGGGATGACCGCTACATCGAAAGGCTTTTGCGTGTGGAGCAGATGTTCTGGGACGATATTCAAAAAAATATAAGGCAGGTATAACAACATGGGGAGAACCTCTGGTGGCATAGGGCTCCGCGAAGGGTTGGAAAGACAATTCCCCAATATGCCAATGTACCTGTTTTGTCAGGGCGTTTTTTATCCACCAACCCCAATATCGGATATCTGCCATCATCCATGATCTTCGATTCCCGTACCCATGACCGCCTGATGGAACAGTTTCCCGGCATGTCCCGTGAAAGTCAACTCATACTGATTCTGTGCGCCGTCATGTATGAACCCATCACGGAGTTTTCGATTTTTCATATTGTTCGAAAGCTGCCCAATGTGTTTCCCGGCATCAAATCCCACACTGAAATGCCGGCCATCATTCGAAGCCTTTTAAAGCTGAAACTTCTGGATCTGGACCTGAGATGCAGCCCGGAAATTGTGGAAACCGTCATCCGCATTGGCGCAGGCGGCCAGGTTATGTCATTGGCCGATTTTATGGAAATGACACAGACCATTCTTGCCGAGTTCCCCCGGGCAGCTCCGCACCGGGTGCGGGATGAATCCGATCATTTTCTCTGCCTGATGCGGGATTTCAGAATCGCCCTTCACACCGGAAATGCAGAAACGTGTTTGTCTTTGTATCCCCTTGTTCAAAGTGAGTGTGCGGTTCATTCCAATTCTGAAGATCCCTTTCTTATGGTGTGTTGCACACCATTTGATCCGGACTGGTTTGATCGTCTGGCATTCGATATCCGCTTGAAAACCGTCCTGGCCGGATTGCGGGCCGGCGTCCATTTCCTTGAAACGTTTCCCGGGCTGTTTGATTATGCGAAACGATCCGACTTTATTCAGTCCATACCCGAATCGGAAAGAGCGTCTTATGATTCGCTTCTTCTCAGTCGGATGTTGATTGCCGGAAACGTGACCGATGCCAAAAGGTATCTGGAAGACCCGAACGGGTTTTTGTTTGCCCCGTTTTTTTATGGATGGATCGCGTTTCTGGAAGGCAAACCCGATGCCGCGGCCCGTTATTATGAGACCGGGCTGAACACATTTTTAACCGAAGGTGGAAAAACCGATTTTCTGACCAATTCCGTTGGTGGCATTTTTTATATTTTAACCCATTTGATCCGTATCGATACACCAACCTTTGCCCATCTGACAAACATTGTCGAAACCGGAATATCCGGAAAGCATCTCACCCCGATGATGACGTCGGTTTTTGGGGCGATTGACGCACTGATTCATGTCCAGCAGTACGACTATGGCCATGTTCAGCACGTTCTTTCCAAAAATCAGGAAACCGGGTACAACATCGATATCCTGCTCTGGTCATTGGCCGAATACCTGGTGACCGGTAGCCTTGAAGAGCCGCGGATGGCCCATCTGCTGGATCTCTTCAACCGGTCACATCCGGCAGGCATGGGATGGATTGCCATCGAGTGTGCCGATCTGCTGAACCGGATACAGGGCCCTCAGCCGAATTACAGCCAGGCCATCGATGGTTTTCATGCCAGAACCGGTCTCAGCCCGGTCCTGTTCAGACTGCTGGCAGAGGAAAACTGGAAAAAACGTCTCAGCGCCCTGACGCATGTGCTGGAATCCGGAAACCGGCTGGCGCCACCGGTCGGAACCCTGCGTCTGATCTGGACGGTCCGCATGGCAGGTGATACCATAACGCTGATTCCCAAAGAGCAGAAATGCCTTGCCCCGGGGCAGTGGACAACCGGAAAAATTGTCACACCGGGCCGTCTGATCACTGAAAGACCCGAATATCTCACCAGTCATGATCTGCGGCTGTGCGCCTGCATCCGGTCAATCAGAAGGCCATTTAAAAAATCCGGACACGATTTTGACATGGATATGGCGCTACCGGCCCTGATCGGACATCCCCTGCTTTTTCTGGATGAAAATCCGCCGGTCCGAATCATAATGGTGGAAGGAGAACCGGAAGCGGTTGTTCAGGCAACGGATGATACCATTACGATTAAAATTCAGCCGGTCATTCAAAATGGCCGGGTCAAGATCATTCAGGATGCACCAACACGCTTTCGGGTTGTCAAAATGACGGATGAACAGGCGCGGCTGTCCAGAATTGTCAGTCAAAATGGTCTGACCATCCCGGCATCGGCCAGAACGGAGGTCATGTCCGCCATCACCCGGATGTCGTTATATATGACGGTCCATTCCAACCTTCATGGTCAGGCGGACATGCTGGAAGAGCTGTCATCCGATTCAAGACCCTGTATCCGGATTTCACCGTTTGGCGCCGGATTCCGGATCGATCTGTCTGTGAAACCCTTTACCACGGAAGGTCCTTATGTCAAACCCGGCATTGGCCCGGACATTCTGATGCGGGAAAAAGAGGGAAAACGGATTCACATCACACGCAACCTGAAGGAAGAACTGGCAGAAGCCCATCAGGTGATCGATGAAATTGATCTGCTGAAAAACGCCAATTCCAAAAATTTTCAGTGGGTGCTGAAATATCCGCATGAATGCCTGCTGCTTCTGACCGGGCTTCAACCCTTTCTGACCGGCAATGCCATTTTGGTGGAATGGCCTGAAGGCCATAAAATCAGCATCACCCGGGAAGTGTCGTCGTCTGACTGCAGATTGTCGATTGTAAGCGGGCAAAAATGGTTCGAGCTGGTCGGACATGTTCAGATCAGCGACCATCAGATACTGGATATCCGGAGCCTGATCGATACCCTGTCAACGGCTGTGGATAAACGATTCATCCCGATGGGAGAAGGCCAGTATCTGGCCCTGACCCGGGAGTTGCGTGATCTGCTCATCAGTCTGGCCGATGTTGCAGAAGGGGAGGGTCCCGCTCTCAGACTGAATTCACTGGCGGCCCTGGCCTTGGGTGAGAGGCTGAACGGACTGGCCAGGCTTCGGACGGATGATCCGTGGAATGCCCGAATGGAAGTCATCCGGAAAGGAAAGGAACTGACGCCCGATCTGCCGGAAGGGTTGACGGCCAATCTTCGGGATTATCAGATTGACGGATATCACTGGCTGTCCCGAATGGCGTTCTGGGGAGTCGGAGCCTGTCTGGCCGATGATATGGGGCTGGGAAAAACCCTTCAGGTTTTGACGCTTCTCCTGTCCCGTTCGAAAAAAGGCCCGGCCCTGGTCATTGCACCGGCTTCGGTCTGCATGGGCTGGCTGGAGGAGGCGGTCCGGTTTACGCCATCGTTGAATGTTCTGCTGCTGAGCGCCAAAAACCGGGGCCAGACAGTTGAAAATCTGACCGCCGGAGATGTGCTGGTTGTCAGCTACAATCTGATGAATCTTGAAACCCGGCTTCTGACCCGGATTCAGTGGCAGACGATTGTCCTGGACGAGGCTCAGATCATCAAAAATATTACGGCAAAACGGACCCGGTCCGCCATGAAACTGACCGGCGATTTCAAAATCCTGACAACCGGTACCCCGATTGAAAATCATCTGGGTGAGCTTTATACCCTTTTCAATTTTCTGAATCCGGAGCTGCTGGGATCGGCATCCGGTTTTCGGAATCAGTTTACGCTGTCCAGTCATTCTGCAATCAACCCGGAGCATATCCGGCGCCTGAAAGCGCTGATTCAGCCGTTTATCCTTCGTCGAACCAAATCCCAGGTTCTGTCGGAATTGCCGGAAAAAACCGAGCTGCTGCTCACCATCGATCTTTCGGAAAAAGAAAGCGCGTTTTATGAGGCGCTTCGTCAGCAGGCCCTTGTCCGAATTGAACAGAGCCGGATATCCGGTGGCCTGAATCATTTTCAGGTTCTGGCTGAAATTACCCGACTGCGCCTGGCCTGCTGTGACACCCGGCTGGTGGCGCCGGAGAGCGGAATCGCCAGCGCCAAACTGAAGGTTCTTGACAATCTGGTGGACGATCTGCTGGAAAACCACCACAGGGTTCTGATCTTCAGCCAGTTTGTCGGTTATCTGGCAAAAATCCGGAAGCTTCTGAAAAAAAAGAATGTGTCGTTTCGATACCTGGACGGTCAACTGACCATGCCGGAGCGGAAAAAAGAAATCGATTCGTTTCAGCGGGGTGAGGCGGATATTTTTTTGATCAGCCTGAAAGCCGGTGGTCTTGGATTGAATTTGACGGCTGCGGACTATGTCATTCTGATGGACCCCTGGTGGAACCCGGCTGTTGAGGACCAGGCAGCGGATCGGGCACACCGGATTGGGCAGACCATGCCTGTGACTATTTATCGGATGATCGCGAGCCATACCATCGAGGAAAAAATTGTTCAACTGCATAAAAACAAACGGGAACTGGCAGAAAGCCTGCTGGAAGGCAGCGATGTCAGCGGACGGGTGTCGGCCGATGAACTGCTCCGGATGATCCAGGAGGCTTGACGGTCGGTCTCACGGTCTGACAGTCCGACTGTCTTACGGTCCGACGGTTTAACAGAAAGGACGGAATTCATGACAATGAAAACCATTGAACAGATGCGACAGGATGCTCTCCGGATTTTTGAGGCGGGTGTTCAGGCTGTGGAAGCGGGTGAGGCGGTCCGTCGGCATTGCCGGCTTGAGGGCAACCGGTTTATGGTGGATGAGACAGCAGTTGATCTGACAACCATCAAGCATATTTACGTGGTGGGTGCCGGCAAGGCCACCGCCTATATGGCAAAGGCCATCGAGGATATTCTGACTGACCACATCACGGCCGGCCAGATCACCATTCCGTATGGCCATCGGGACGATCTTTCGATGATTCATCAGGTCGAAGCCAGCCACCCAATTCCGGATTCAAATGGCGTGACCGGGGCCAGAGACATGATCCGCCTGGTCCGTCAGGCATCCGGACCGGATCTGGTCATCTGTCTCATTTCCGGCGGTGGTTCTGCCCTGACCCCGTTGCCGGTATCCGGCTTGACGCTTTTTGACAAACAGGAAACCATCCGGACACTTCTGTCCTGTGGTGCATCCATTCATGAAATCAATACCATCAGAAAGCATCTTTCCGGATTCAAGGGCGGCCATCTGGCTGTGGAATCGTTTCCGGCACGGGTGATGACCATCATGATTTCCGATGTCATTGGAGATGATGCCGATGTCATTGCATCCGGACCGACGGTACCGGATACCAGCACATTTGCCGAATGCATGAAAATTGTCGACCATTATCGGCTGGTTGACAGGCTTCCGAGAAACGTAATCGAGCATCTGACGAACGGCGCTGACGGAAAGATTCCGGAAACCCCCAAGCCGGATCATCCCGCGTTTGCTCACGCAACCCACCATATTGTCGCCAGCAACCGGCTTGCCATTCTGGCCGCTGAAAAACAGGCTGCGGACCTGGGATATACCCCGGTTGTTTTATCGGCCACCATCGATGGCGAAACCCGGGAGATCGCCAACATGCATGCGGCCATTGCCCGGGAAATACATCAGTCCGGGCATCCGGTTCCGGCGCCGGCCTGTGTCATTTCCGGCGGCGAGACAACGGTTCACATCACCGGAGGTGGCGCGGGCGGGCGAAATCAGGAATTTGTTCTGGCGACCATTCCGGCAATTGCCCGGATTCCGGATACCGTGGTCCTGAGCGGTGGCACCGATGGAAGGGACGGACCGACCGATGCGGCAGGCGCTGTTGCAGACACCGGAACAGGCGTGCGTGCGGCGTTACTGGGAATCGATCCCGGGGCATTCCTGTCTGATAATGACGCCTATCATTTTTTCAAGGCATTAAATGACCTGCTTCCCGCCAGACAGACCCGGACCAATGTCATGGATCTGCGAATCATTCTCGTCAGCCCCAAAAAGGAACCTTCCTCATGAGCCTGAATTTTGAAGCCATCACCCTGGAACGCCAGTCGGATTACAACCGGCTGCTTGTCCGATGCCGTCCCAAGGCATCGGACTACAGCTTTATCAATATATGGGGCTGGGCCGATATTTATGGCCTCCAGTGGGCGTGGGAGCCGGAACGGGTCTGGATCCGTCAGGAAAAACCCGAACCCGCATTCTGGGCACCGGTTGGCGCCTGGCAGGATGTGGACTGGCAGAAGATTCTGGCTGAAACCATACCCAATCAGGCCACATTCATTCGAATACCGGAAACCCTGTCCAATATCTGGAAAAACCAGCTTGGCGGCCACATGACGCTTCAGGCATCACGGGGGCACTGGGATTATCTGTATTCGCTTTTGGATCTGAAAGAATTGTCAGGCAACCGGTATCACAAGAAAAAAAATCTGCTCAATCAGTTTTTCAATAATTATTCTTATGAATATCAGTCTCTTGGACCAGATATTCTGGATCAGGCCAGATCCATGCAGACCGACTGGTGTGTCTGGCGGGACTGCGAATCCCATGACACCCTGGCTGGAGAAAACCGGGTAATCGCGGCCGTATTCGATAACTGGAATGATCTGGACGGCGTGATGGGTGGTGCAATTCGGATTGATGGTGAGCTTGTCGCCTATACCGTGGCGGAAATATTCGATGATAATACCGTTGTTATTCATTTTGAAAAAGGCGATACGGATTACAAAGGCATCTACCAGGCCATCAACCAGATTTTTCTGTCCCACCTGCCTGAGGGTGTCGAGTGGGTGAACCGGGAGCAGGACCTGGAAGATGAAGGGCTTCGCAAGGCCAAAATGTCTTATCATCCGCGGGAATTTATCAAAAAGGATCGAATCGTTATTTGCTGAAAAGACTATTTTGTTGATCACTGTCCCTTTGCCACTTTGCCCCAAACTGTCTAATCATTCGCCCATTATCTGCTCGGTGCTGTATGGACAGGATTCCGGAAATGCAGATTCAGGCAAGCCTGTTTCAGCAGCAGCCCTTTTGATTGAAGCCCTGTAGGCCCTTATGACAGATTCCTGAATCTCTCTTTTTAAACTGGGATTGTCATAAAGCAAAAAATCAATTTCGGTTCGTTGTGTGGCAATAGTCTTCTGCCAGCTTTTTACCCGACGCTCGGTTTGATAATCCCATTTCAGCAGATGTAAAATCAAAACCGTTAGCCTGCTCAAAAGTTCCTTCTTCTGGCTTTTGCCCATTGCTTCAACTTCCTCTATCAGGTTTTCAATATCAAGCTGTGATAGGGCCCCGGCCTTTAACAGTTTTGCCTGTTGGATAGTCCACTGATAAAAATCCCGTTCGTATAGATTGTTCATGGTGCGCCCTCCGTTTATCACCCGGTCCCCTTTGGTCGTATTGTGCTATAGCTTTTCAGATAATGATTTTGGGAAGGCGGCAGGGAGGGAGTAGAGACGCAATGCATTGCGTCTCTACCAGGCCATCCCCGACCGATAACGCACCCAAAATCTCTATCTGGAAAGCTATATAGTGTTTGAACGAA
>DFZE01000247.1:5071-6593 GCA_002382065.1 Desulfobacteraceae bacterium UBA4064 | reverse complement strand
GGGAATTGTTTCGGATTTCGCGCTTCGGATTTCGAATTTTAACCCAAGTTCGCCAATTTTGCCCATTCGGAGACGATTTGGGTCGGTTTTGAGGGATTTTTTTCCAATAACCGCCTGAAATAACAATAGCCTGTCGTTAAAATCAAAATGTAGTGACCCATAAAATATTATTATATTGACAATTCATAGTTGTTCGCCTAAAAACGAGGGATATGATCTTATAACGACTTAACATCTTGTTTCAAATAGCAAAAACGTGAAATTGCAAAATGTGTAGTGACCATAATTTTTAACGAACCCCCTCTGGCTATAGGTTTTTTCTAAAAATTGGCGAACTTGGGTTAAGATACAGAGAAAGGGTTTCCGTTTAGGCACTATATAAGGTTTTTGGATGAAAAACAAGGTACACAATGTTACCCTGTGAAGTACACATATTTCTAACTATCTGATTTGTCAATCAAAATGGCAAAGACAGGGAAGCTTTGGAAAGGGCAAAAAATTAGCAGTCTATCAATCAACACATCATCAGGAAGGAATTGAACACCATGAAAAAACTGACGTATCTGGTTATGGCCTTGGCACTGGTCATTGGCATCTCAACCGCTGACAGTCTCGCAAAAACAACCTGAAATGCCAACTCGGTCTGGCCCCCAAACAACCATCAGACCATGGCCCTTGACGAGTTTGCCGCAAAAGTGAAAGACGTAACCGGCGGTGAACTGGAAATCATTGTCAGCAGCGGTGGCGCCCTTGGATATAAAGGGCCGGAGCTGCTGAAAGTGGTGCGTGACGGGCTGGTACCCCTGTCCGACATGCTGGTCAGCGGTGTGGCCGGCGAGGAAAAAATATTTCAGATTGTGACCCTTCCGTTTCTGGCACTGAACTTTGAAGAAGCCCGTCTGCTGAACGATACGGCGCGCCCCTATTTTGACAAGGCTGCTGAGAAATGGGGACAGAAGATCCTGTTTATCTCCCCCTGGCCTGGCGCCGGACTCTGGACCAAACGAAAGGTGATTTCGGCAGCGGACATGAAGGGACTGAAGACCCGCACCTATGATAAAAATGGCGCACTGGTGGTTGAAGCCACGGGTGGAACCCCCTATGCCCTGCCGTTCAGTGAGGTCTATTCGTCCCTGGCAACCGGCGTGATCGATTCGGTAATCACCTCCACCCCCACGGCCGTGGATGCCAAATTCTGGGAAGTTCTCAAGTATTATCAACCCCTGAACATCACCATCGCCACGGACATGATCAATCTCAACCTGCAGGCATTCGACAAGCTGGATAAAAAAAACCAGGATGCCCTTGTCAAAGCCGGCAGGGAAATGGAAGAGATCATGTGGAAAAAAGTGGCTGCCCTGGACAAGGAAAAAGAAGACCTGCGTACGAAAAATGGCATGGAAACGGTTCCGGCTTCCAAAGAGCTGATGAAGGAACTGAATGTCATTACCGAAAAGATTCGGGCCGACTGGTTGAAAGACGCCAGCCCCGATGCCAAAGCCATGTATGATGCGTTTCTGAA
>DFZE01000247.1:0-4932 GCA_002382065.1 Desulfobacteraceae bacterium UBA4064 | reverse complement strand
GCGTGAAAAAGGGCATATCCGGATGACATTTCTGCATCGCATTGTCGCCGGAAGAAGTCGCGGGTATCTGGACATGATCTGCTGTGCGGCCGGATGCATTTTTTGTGCGTGTCTCACCGGCTTTACCGGAGAATTTTTCTGGGATTCCATTGTTACCCGTTCCCAATCCATGCAGATATCCGAAACCTATCTGGCCATCCCCAGTTTTTTATGCCGTTTGGGGCATTGGTCATGACGCTTCAGTTTCTGGGTGAATTTTTCAAAACCATCCTCGTCATCAAAGGGGATACCGGTGGGCTTGCCATTCGTGAAGAAGCGGAAGACCTGGGAAGATAAGATTCAAGGAGTCGTATTGTGGAGCTTGCCAGCGTTTCACTGACCCTGTGTGCATTACTGGTCATTTTTATGGGAGGAACCCTTTGGATCGGATTTTCCCTGTTTCTGGTGGGGCTGGGTGGATTTCTGTTTTTTACGGATCTCCCGTTCGGCTCCATACTGGCCACAACTGCCTGGAACAACACCAGCGGTTCAGCCATGATGGCATTGCCCATGTTTGTCTGGATGGGTGAAATTCTTTTCAGAAGTCGTATTTCGCAAAACCTGTTCAAGGGTCTGACGCCCTGGATGGATCGCATCCCGGGCCGACTGCTGCATGTCAACATCCTGGCCTGCACCTTCTTTGCCGCGGTCAGCGGATCATCCGCAGCCACGACTGCCACGGTCGGCAAAATCACGGTTCCGGAGCTCAAAAACCGGGGATATGACAAGGGAATTTCAGTCGGCTCCCTGGCCGGCGCCGGAACGCTGGGTTTTCTGATCCCCCCCAGCATGATGATGCTGGTTTACGGCATTATCGGTGATGTGAGCATCGGAAAGCTGTTTGTGGCCGGTATCGTTCCCGGATTGTTTTTGGCGGCCATTTTCAGCCTGTATATTATGGTGCGGTGCCTGATCCCGAACTCGCTCCCGCAGGCATTGTGCTGCCCATGATCACCGCATCCGGATTCGACTCGGTATGGTTTGGGATCTATCTGGTTCTGATGATCGAACTGGCCCAGATTACCCCCCCCGGTTGGATTCAATCTGTTTGTGATCAGTTCGTTGAACACTGATGATGTCTTTCTGGTTGCCAAAGACGCATTTCCCTTTTTTGCTCTGATGGCCCTTGCAACGGTTCTGATCACGGTTTTTCCCCAGATTGTGCTGTTTCTGCCGAATCTGATGCGGTAAATAGACTGAAAAGCAACGGCTGAAGGTTGAAGGCTGAAGGTAGAAAGGTTGGGCGCCCCTTTTTAAAAGGAATAATCAAAAAATGAAGATCGATCTGAACTGTGACATGGGCGAAAGCTTCGGGGCCTACACACTGGGAATGGATGAAAAGATCATATCCGCCATCTCATCGGCCAATATCGCCTGCGGGTTTCATGCCGGAGACCCCATTGTCATGAACCGGACCGTCAAACTGGCTGCGGATCATGGGGTTTGCATTGGTGCGCATCCCGGATTTCCGGACCTGATGGGGTTTGGACGACGGACCATGGACTGCACTGCCGATGAAATTCGAAATTATCTCATGTATCAGATCGGCGCACTTCAGGGATTTTGTGTGGCGCATGGCGTACGATTGCGCCATGTCAAACCCCATGGCGCCCTTTACAACATGGCTGTGGGAAACGAGCCCATTATCCGGGCCATTGCACAGGCCATTGCGCGGATTGACAAAAATCTGTTCATGATTTCCCTGGCCGGCAAATACGCCAACAGCATGGCCGCCATCGCCCGGGAAGAAGGCGTCCGCATGATTTTTGAGGCATTTCCGGATCGGGCCTATACCCCGGAAGGAACACTTGTTTCCCGGAAACAGCCTGGAGCCGTAATCCATGATCCGGAGGAAGCTGCAAACCGCGCCCTCCTTATGGCCACCGAAGGCATCGTCGTCGCTGTTGACGGCGCACCGGTACCCCTGTCGGTTCAGACCCTGTGTGTTCATGGAGACAATCCCGCTGCCGCGGCACTGGCCAGAACCATTCGGGATCGGCTGGAAGCATCGGGTGTTTCTGTCAAGCCGATGGGCGCATAATCCGGAGCCGTGTTCATCATGACGAAAAACCTGCATGGGCATGCCCGGTTTAAAATCAGCGGAGACCGGTCCATTCTGGCGGTCTATGGAACTGGTGTGGATCAGGCGGTCAACGACCGGGTCAGGCGGATGGCAACCCTGATCGGCAATCAGAAAGTAATCGGCATCGATGCGGTGGTGCCGTCCTATTGTACCCTGTCAGTTCATTACGATCCCCTGAAAATCGGTTTTGACGTATTGAAAAATATGTTGCTGGAATTGGAAAGCCGGTTGAACCAGGCGGATATTCCCGAACCCCGCACCATTGATATTCCGGTCTGCTATGGACAGGACTTCGGACCGGATATCGAATTTGTTGCGCATCACAACCGCATTGGCGTGGATGCGGTGATTCAGATGCACACCGGTTCTGCCTATCACATCTATGCCATTGGCTTTGCGCCCGGATTCTGCTATCTCGGCGGGCTCAATCCCAGGCTGCATGCCCCAAGGCTTGAAACCCCACGGGTTTTGGTGCCTGCCGGTTCTGTGGGCATTGCCGGGGCCCAGACCGGCGTGTATCCCCAGGCCAGCCCCGGGGGTTGGCGACTGATCGGACGCACCCCGCTGCGGCTTTTCGACCCCGAACGCCTGCACCCCATCACGTACCAGGCCGGCGACACCATCCGTTTCCGGTCCATATCCGTCAATGAATTTGATGACCTCGGCCGGATCGAAACCCCATGACAGATGCCCTTCATATCATTTCACCCGGTTCCTCCACAACGGTTCAGGACATGGGACGTTTTGCCGCCTATCACATGGGCGTGCCGGTATCGGGTTCCCTGGATGATTTTGCCCATCGGATCGCCAACTGGCTGGTGGGAAATTCATCCCAATGCGCTGTTCTGGAAATGTCCATGATCGGCGCACAATTTGATATTCTCTGTCCTGCCGACATGTCTGTCACCGGCGCCGACATGCGCCTTCATGTCAATGGACAACCGCATCCACAGTGGACATCCATACGCGTGCATCCGGGTGATGTGGTTGAACTGGGCATGGCGGAAAATGGCTGCCGGGCTTATGTGGCCATCACCGGCGGAATAAATGTGCCGGTGGTGATGGGCAGCCGGTCAACCTATCTCGGGGGCAGGGTAGGGGGGCTGGCCGGACGGGCACTGCTGGCCGGAGACATTCTGCCACGCGGCGAGGGTCAAGTGCGTGACAATCCGAGAAGTCTGCCCTGGATTCCCCTGTATCCGGATAAAATTTTCATTCGGGCCATTGCGGGGCCGCATGATGACTGGTTCCGGAACAGCCTGGATCAATTCTTTTCATCGGGATTTACCGTAACCGCCCAGAGCAACCGGATGGGTTACCGGCTTGTCGGGCCGGAAATCCGTCGGGACCCGGATGCCCCCCAAAGCATCATCTCCGAGCCTGTCATGCCGGGCAATGTCCAGATTCCGGCAGACGGTCAGCCCATCATCCTGTTGAAAGAACAGACCATCGGGGGATACACCAATATCGCAACGGTCATTTCACCGGATATTTTCCGGATAGCCCAGGCCAGACCCGATGATACGGTTCAATTTCTTCGGGTGGAACTGGATGAGGCACACCGCATTTACCGGGAGTGGCGGGAGTTTCTGAAAAGCATCGAATCACTTCTTATGGATGGATTTTCCGGATAATTCTTTTCAAAGTCCGCAGACAATCTATTTGGCGGGTTCCCAAGCTCCATTTTGGGAACCCGCTATGAGAATCTCCTGATTCCTGTAACATTCAGGAATTCATTCAGACACTTCATTGTAAACGATCATGAATTATTCCGGTCATCCTCTATTCCACGACAATAATGACAACGTTATCCAGAATGATCACGCTGGCCTGGTTCTGGTAGGCATAGCCATACAGAAAAGAATCGCCGCTACCAAGCCCCAGGTCGGCCATGGACAAAATGGCGATGGAGGTCAACTGATCCTCTCCAAAGGAAAATGTATACGCATACAGATTGTTGATCACGTCATCCAGGCAGGAAATGCCGGTGTCGGCAATAAGATACAACGGCAACGGGGTCCACCTCACGGCATTGCTCCAACGAAATCAGGTTCATTCTCGATATCTTCCAGTTGTTTTTCAATTTCAGAGAATATACTTGATTCCGTTTTAATGGCGGGAGCAACTCCATCAAATGGCGTACCGGTGGCTTTATACCACTTTTCAGCATCTTCACATGGCACGCCACGTGGTTCCCAGCAGGCGTTGGCTTTCCCATCTACCTGGACTTCAACAGGCGGGGTACAAAAAATATAACCTATTGCTACGTCCTACATTCTGTGACCTTTTTGCCCGTGATTAATTGACCCCAAAAGTCCCACTTTATTTGACATCAAAATGTACCTTGAATCTTAAGAAATGACCTCGCTACCCCGCTAAAACAGGGCAATCTAAGATCATCTTAAATAAATCATATTCAATGTCAGCCTGATGATTGGTGTCAAGTATTGTCGGATATCAAGGTCAAATACCATTGGATTTAATCGATATTTCTGGACGGTTTAGGTCATTTCTTGTCGGTGTTAGCAACCTATATCATATTTGCTGACATCCACAGAATGTTCACGAATAATACCATCTGGCGGATCACTCCAATTTGAATCACGCAACGTGATATTGGTGCCATTTATTGCAATGACAATTCCCACATGACCACTATGCAAAGATTCTGTTTTGTTAAATACCAGACCTCGTTAAAAGAGGGGTGATTTACGCTAAAAATTTGGACATCAAAATTCATCACACACACTAAAATAGCTATATATAGTAGCCTTATAAAATTTTACAACAATATATAGTTTTTATGTGGT
>DFZE01000284.1 GCA_002382065.1 Desulfobacteraceae bacterium UBA4064 | reverse complement strand
TCGGCCAACGCATATCCAGCGTTACAAAACAGACTGGCGCGTGTTGCGCCAAAAACCCGGATTCCAAAATCCGCGGTATGGGGAATGATCTGGTATGTCACTCTGGGATGGTATATGGGTGTCACATTGTGTTTTGTCATCGAAATGAAGATACGTCTCTTTTCAAAAAGGTTCAAGTCAGAACTGATTTGGCCCAATACCCGTGAATGAATGTGATTCATTCACGATCAAGATGAATTTCCACAGAAAACGCTCATGATCAGGGGCGCTTGCTCGCTTCCGTGCATGAAAATGATATCTTCTGTAAAAGCCCCGTAAGGGCAACCTGTTTGTAGAAATCGATGCTGTTATTCCCGTCAAGCTCCATCGGAGCGGCCTGTAACCGGAATACACAGGTCGCCCCTACGGGGCTTGATGGGAATTTTTATGCCTCATTCTACAAGCGGGACGTTATGTTGTGAGTTAATAATCAATATTCCTTCTGATTCCTTTAATTCTTTTATCAGGTGGGTTGCCGCGGGTATTGATCGTTCTGTTGCGTTTCTGGAGCGTTAGCCGACGTATTTGGGGAGGTCCAATCCACTCAAACCATAGCCTGTTGAAAAAAATATATTATGTTGTGTCATTTTGGCATGAATTAGCAACCATTCGATTTTAAACGAAAATATGCTTGTCCAAAAAATGGCAATTTCAATTCATAACTTCAGGTACTTACGATAAACTCATAACATAAGGGACGCTGGTAGAAAATGAAGACTATTTTATGTGACCTTTTTCTACTGCCCGAAGAACATCGACATGTCTAATACCAATACTCGTGAATGAATGAGATTCACCAGTTCCCTTCGGGGAATGTATGGAAATTGCAATTGAATGTTCATACCCCCAATCCGTTATAAGCAGATAAACACATGATGAAAAAAAAACACGGCTCAGATAATTCTACTGCTGTTACTACTGGTTGTCTTCTGTTTCTGGATTTTCTGCTGGTGCGGGGTGCGCTCCAACTCCCGTTCGCCCAGACAAATGACAGCCTTCATAAAAGAGGGTCCGCATTTACGCTGGACAGGCTCATCCCGGCCGGCACCTACATCGATGGCGCCATGACCATTCAGGACGTCATGGTCATACGGCTTCAACAGGAAACATCCTCTTTCCGGGACGCTTTTGATTCCCTGACGGATTTGATTCCTTATCCGTACAGACTGATTGCGGATTGGATTCAGTTTTGTTTCTGGACTTTTCTATGGATGGTATTTTTCAGGGTATTCACGTTCATGGGTTATGGCAGGGCGCTGCGGAGCAGTCTTCTCATGGGAGGCATCCTGTATTATTTCATGCCGGATTTTTCACCGGGAAAGATGGACGATGCGTGGTCATTTCAATTCGGGGATACCTTAACCGGAAAAACCGATGACCGCAAATGACAATTGGCGCATATTTTGCTGTTTGAGAGAAACAGCGATGATATTTCTGATTATAACGGATTTGGAGCAAAGGCATGTTATCCGGGCTCTGGGGTATAACTTTGAATGGCTGCTGAGTCGGGTGGCCGATATGTGCGGGCTTACCCCCATGGAGCTGTTAACTGGCGGAAAGCAACGGAATATTCCTGTTAAATTCCTGACCACATCGGGCGCTGGCCGACCAACTGCTGTTGGCACCCAGGACGATGTCCGGAAAACCGATTTGGTGGACCGGATGCGCCAATAAAATCGGCATGTCCTGGCTGCCGCTCAAGGGATTGGACCGGCTGATTCGGAGGCCTGGCAGCGCGGTTTGTGGGAAGATTTTGGAAACGGCACAATCACCCGGAAGCCCAAACCCAAAATGATCCGGGTTGTATTTCGGGAAGAAACTGCTCCGGATGACCGGGGCCGGCTACGGCTGAAGGTGGACGCGGAAAATGGCGGCAGCGCGCCCCGGATTCATTATCAGGAAGATGGAACCGTCATCTCGGAAAGCCCGGTCCTGTCGGAAAACACCCTGACGACATCGGCGCTTCGGGTGCAGTTTCTGACAATTGATCGGACCGGAAAAAATCAGACCGGCCTGCCGGTAACCAGAACCAACCGGCTGACCATCCGGAGCCGGTTCGATGAATCCACCAACGAACGTTATATATTGAAAATATGGGATAAAAACCTGATGATTATATCAAAAACTGAGAAAATTATCGCGTTATGCCCCAATTTTATTTCCCGAGAATTGGTACACTTTTACTTCCCGATTAACAGATGTGTATCTTTCGTAACACCTTGATAAATATGATAATAGTTTAAAAAGCCCTAACAGCACGCACATGACCCTTGGAGTCCTTCGCGATGCCGTTAATGTAGCCATTGTACAGGCACCAGGCGTTGCCGCTACTTTTCTCACTGGAACTCCAATAGATGCCATCAGCAGACCAGCCAAACACAGCTCTGTTTAGATACAACTTATCTAACTCGTCTAGGCTAGGCAAATACCAGTCGCTGTATCCACCTAAATCAAGATCGTAGCAAATTATAGCTGCTATTCCTGCTGTTGCGCATCCATTTACAATATCTATTGTATTCTGATTTCCCGTGCCTATTGCCGTACCATCAGCTCCTGAAATTCCTGTAGCAATACATCCCCACTCTGCTGATGAACTTTGGTCGCTTTCTGCAACTATAAGGCCGTGCTGCACAGAGGCATTATAACCGGGATCGCCAGGTTGTAATATGTAAGCAACAACTCCGCCTAACACTCTGTCTCCAATAGCTATTGGTGTTGGTGTTGGCAGGGCCAGGCAATCCTTCTCCCCTGGGACAAAAATACACCCATTAAAGCAAGAAACATCGCAACAGGTTCTGTCTTCGCATCCAGGATCATCTACCCTGCATAAATTTTCATCAATTCTAAAATCATAAGGCAGACTCGTCTTTCCATAACCAGCGCTACTATATCCCCTGAAGTTTACAAGTATTCTTTTCGTCTGTGCGTCTATATAAAGCGGGAAGATTCCTGAATTGCCCGATATGTAGCCGTCATTTACTGAAGACGAGGGCTCAGGAGGAAAATCTGGTAGTTCCTGGTTAGTCGTTGTACTAGTCGTATAGTAGATTTTGCTTGTGTTTGCATTGCTGCTGCTTACAAGCACGTCAACCTGATAGCCAATCTGAGAGGTCTCCCATCTCCCTCCAGGAGGGCTCACCTTAATGTCCGTACATGTGTTTGACGAAATTGGTTCCACATGCACCTGAACATCATCGTAATAAAACGGGGAATCAAAAATACCATTGGGACTCATGTCCACAGCGAAAATAAAAGCGTAGTCTCCAACAGGGAGAGTACTGGAATAAATTTCCACTGGAGATATGTTAAACAACGAATATTGAGCCAACGAATTAATTCCTGGAGTCCATCCATTTGAAGTGAGAGAATACCAGCCGGCAGGCGAGCTATAAACAAGCCACCAGTCAGCAAGTCCATCTTCGTTCCCTGGCGTAAGACTGGCTGTTATGGAAATAGGGGTGTTTGTTGAAATAGTAAGCGGGCCATCCTGTCCATTGGCTTGTATTTTAGGAGTTGGTATTATCGTGGGATGGGAGTCGATAAAGGCCATGTGCCAGGCTATGTCTGAAGAATACCACTCGTAGTTTATTTCACGATAACCGCTGGTTCCATTGCCATTATCATGACCATCCCATTCCATGTTTGTGCACAATTCTTGAACATTAGGGTGATGACCATCAACAATATATAAAAACACTGTTCCATCCGTAATTTTATAACCTGCTGCAACGGTTGAATGTTTATAGAATATACCTGTTCCATCTGTAAGAATCACTGGCTTTTCATTATCTATCTTATCTTTGATTGTCTCAAAACCTATAGAGCCACTCAAGTCTGTTATGACATCGACAATATATCCTTCTGAAGCCATCCAATATTCAATTCCTGCTTCAATATCAAAAATTGATGTATTTCCCCCAGAGTGTTCAGATGTATTACAATCGATTTGGAATTGAGTTGTTTTAAGATAATATGCTGCTATACCCAGCATATCATCGACTATGGGTTTAGTGTAAGGAGGAGCATTTTCTAAAAAAGGAATCAAGCCATTGGAGTTGTAGTAGGCAAGCAGGTTAACAGCAGCTCCTGGAGTACACCCGTTCCAAGTCCCCTCGTTGTTTATTTCCGCTACATGCAGGTCTACTTCCTGGTCCTGCAATGCTGATTCACCTAAAAGTAGAGCGTTTCTTTCCATAGGTATTTGGAGATTTTCAACATTATATTCTTTGGCGAATCTTTTTAGGTCGTAAGAACTGGAGGGTGAATAGAATTGATTATCAGCAAAGAATCTCCCCTTGTTCGTGTCTGCTTCCACTATCAATAACCCACGGGGATGGTAGTATACAGAATATCCAAGAAATTTATATTCATCCCCAAATGCTTCCAATATCCGAACATGGAGAGGATCGCCGCTGTACATCTCAATAACAGGCTCTGAATGTTTAAACACGGAAAAAATGATGTTTCTTTTCACCGAGGGATTCAAATTATTCCTAAAGTGGATATTGATAGCGAATGGACGTTTCAGGTAGTCTAAGTAAGGAGTCGCTTTGATCAGTATGAAATCTTCTGATAACAGCTTCATTCTGAAGGACTCAGCAATGTTGGAGATCTCCTGATTTGACAGTATTTGACCTTCCAATTGTTTTCGATCAACACGCTGGTTATTGGAAGTAGCAAAAGCATAACTTGAAAAAAACAACAGGATAAAAGAAACAATTGCCATTCTCGAATAGTTTCTTTTCATTGCCCCCCTCTATTATATTTCATTTGATGGATCCTTCAAAATCGTTTATGAATTGCGGTACGCTCGCACTATTTCACCTTTTGGTTGTCATATCAAAGAATGACCGTGCACCTTTGTGAATACCATGCCTCTTGTCATCGATTTGCTGACCGAATTCAACGAGATGTCGAGACGGGGCGGGAAGCTCGGTCATGCTGATTTTATTCAAATAGAGTGTCATGTGTTTTTCTGGGTGTTCCAATGCACATTATTGGGTCACTCTCGGAGACTGGATTAAAAGGAAATTCTTCAGGATTCCAATGGCTTTAATCCGATCATCTCCGAACCCACTTTCATAAATACTGAAGAAAACATAATCCTGTCGGTCTGTAGCCTTTGTTACAAAACTGCTGGCCAGTCCCCCCAGAAACATCCCCATTGCTTTGTTGATGTCATGCTGCTTGCTGGTTTTCTGAATGATTTTCTGATGGATGAACTGCTCGTAACTGTCCATGGTGGGATTGGTGTATACCAGAAGACCCAGGAATGCGATGACAATAATGGTTAACGACACAGTTCTCATTTATTGACTCAGCTCGATATCAAAACTCAGGTTACCAGCAGGCCGCTTTCTTTTTATGACCAATTTGCTTAAGGAGGTGCATCATGGAACAACTGATCTGTGATCGGCTCCGGGATAAATTGAACCGGCTCAAGCTCAATCGGGCTGTCAGCATGCTCTATGACATTCTTCAACAAGCTGAGACGGATCAGAGTTCCTACCTGGCGTTTCTGGATCATCTTCTGGAAGAAGAAGTCGCTGCCAAGGACAAACGCCGGGTCCAGACAGTCATGAAAACCGCAGGACTGCCGTCAGCCAAAACCATCGATTCCTACGATTTCAGCTTCCATCCCAACCTGAATCAAAAGGAGGTCATGTCGTTTGTTTGACCTGGAGTTTGTCAGCAAACATGACAATGTGATTTTTCTGGTGCCTCCGGGAGTGGGAAAAAACCACCTGGCCATCTCTCTTGCAATCAAGGCATGCGCTCATGGCTTCAAGGTGTATTTCACCACCATAAAAATGTTTAGCGGTACAATTCTATTTCCCGATTGACAGGAGAAAAAATATTGATTCTGATTAGAGTTGTTCCCATTCCAGATTTTATTCACATTCCATTTTCACTGACAAAAATTATTCTTTTTCATCAATTCATACAGCAATTTTGACAATTATAGGCATAGTCACGAGCGTAATCAGTATATAACATGGCATAATAATTGTATTGGTAGCTGTAATATCCGTAGGTTCCGCCATATTTGCTGTAAGTCTCTTCTGCATAGTCAAATGCAGAATACGCATAATCTTCAGCAACATTGGCATAATCAAATGCAATTTTGGTGTAACATGATCCATCTTCATATGCGATATTGCCAACATATGTGGCTGCAAAGAAAGCCGGACCAGCGTATTTCATTGCCGATTTGATATATCCTCCAGCCGTCAGTGCATTATAATAAGCATTATAGGCATTACTATTTGATGATTCATAGGCATAATGATAGTAGGCATATGTGTAACCCACATAATTTAAATATCGAGCCCATTCTTCATAGTAGGGGCTGTACCAGCAATCATCCACATAACAGGTCGCGGCAAAAGCGCTGTCATTCTCAGATTCTTTCGAGGTGTCTTTAGTTGACAATTTGGAATCAGCAGGCGCAAGTGCGGCCCGGTGCAACACCATCTGTTCGTTCGTCAAAATCGCTGCCAACTGGAGGTCGATGTCTTTGAATACGTGAGAAGCATCTTGCCACAACTGCGACGTAGCCATTGTGGTATCATTTTTTTTAGCTTCAGCCTTTGGTGCTACCAATAAAAATGAATCATATAGTGCTTTCATTTGGGGCTGTGCATCGGAAAGAATCTGCTGGATTGATTGCCGTTGCTGGTTGGTCAAGCTTTTTAAAATGCTGTTAATGGTTTGCTCTGGTTCAACAATCTTTGGTGAAGAATTATCCGCCAATACTGGTGTGGACAGAAAAAGAATCAATACCATCATTAAATTGATTGCGATTTTCATTCATACTCTCCTTTAGTTATAACGGTAATGATAACAATGCTATCCATTATACAAAAAAAGTGCTATTAAGCGTTATATCAGATTAAGCCAGCAATCAAGAAAAATATTAAGGGGGCAGTCCAGGGGGACGTTGATAGAAAATGAAGATAAACATTTTGTATTCATTCACGGGTATTGGATTTAGGCCGCGGCATTACCCGGTTTTCGGTTCCACAAAAATATTGACCCGAACCATATCTGATGATAAAAGGTAAAATTCAAAGTTTCGGAGGGATGGCTGAGAGGTCTATAGCGGCGGTCTTGAAAACCGTAGAGTGTAACAGCTCCGTGGGTTCGAATCCTACTCCCTCCGCCAGACAACCCAAATATGGAGAGATGGCCGAGTAGGCTGAAGGCGCGCGCCTGCTAAGCGTGTGTAGGGGGAAACTTCTACCGAGGGTTCGAATCCCTCTCTCTCCGCCACTTTTTCAGACAGGATTTATCAGAACCCGATTCGGCTCCCGGATCGGGTTTTTTTATGGGATTTCACGTGTCACGCTTGATTGCGAGTGAATGGCGTGATAGCGTATATAGACTTTCAGAAAAATAATTTNNCCTCCCTGCTGCCTTGCGAAATTAATTTTTCTGAAAGTCTATAGATGATATTGCTTTTACCCTGAAGGATTTCTGATGAATTCACAACATGTCATGATCATGGGTATCGGATGCATCCTCTATCGGGATGAAGGATTTGGTGTCCGGGTGCTGGAGCGACTGATGACGGAATACGCGTTTCCGGATCATGTATCCCTTGTGGATGGCGGGGTTCTGGGTGTCAATCTGCTGGGGGTGATGTCGCAGGCCGACCAGTTGATTGTCATTGACGCCATTCGCAACAAAGGCATTCCGGGAACCCCGTACCGGTTGGAAAAGAAAGCCATATCGGATCGCATCCGTCTGAAAAACTCGTTGCATCAGGTTGATTTTATCGAAGCCCTGACCCTGTGCCAGGCTCTCGACAAGGTGCCGGAAACCGTTTATATCGGTGTCGAGCCCGAAGATATCGATACGCTGAGTCTGGAAATGTCGCCCCGGGTTCAAAACAGTATCGGAACAGTGATGGATATGGTTCTGGCCGAGATGAACCGACTGGGCGTCACCTATTGCAAACGGGACACACCGCTGCCGCTTGAAAACCGGTGCGTACCGTCCCCCCATCCCCTGAACGACAGGAAGAGCTCATGTGCTTAGCCATTCCATCCCGAATCATCTCCATCGACAATCAAATGGCCGTCATCGATGTGGACGGTGTTCAGAGAATCGCCAGCCTGCTGCTGCTGGAGGATGCGGCTGTCGGGGATTATGTCATTGTTCATGCCGGTTTTGCCATCCATAAAATTGATGAGGCACTGGCAATGGAATCACTTGATATTCTTAGACAATCCCTTGAACTGGCAGATCAGGCCGACCAATCCGAACAAACCGGTCTCACGCTGAACCGGAAAATGGGATAAGCGGAAGTCTCATTTTGAAAACGACCTAACATGATAATTTTACCATCATGATGCCATCACGACGGGGCGCCATCGATTTGGAGGTCAGCGGCATTGTTCAGGGCGTGGGATTTCGGCCGTTTGTGTATCAGACCGCCGGCCAGTTTGAACTGAACGGCAGCGTCACCAATACATCCACCGGTGTGCAGATTCATCTGGAAGGCCCCCCGGATCGCATCGATCTGTTTTGTCACCATCTGAAACAGGATGCCCCCCCGCTGGTTCACATCACGCAGATACACCGAAAAAATGGAATCCTGACCGGATGTTCCGATTTTTCCATTTTGTCCAGTATCCGCAATGAACACCGGCGAACCCTGATTTCTCCGGATGTATCGGTCTGTGACGACTGTCTCCGGGAGATGATGGATCCAAACGACCGGCGTTTTGGATACCCGTTTATCAACTGCACCAACTGCGGCCCCCGATATACGATCATTGACGACATCCCCTATGACCGGCCCAACACGTCCATGAAATCATTTGTCATGTGCGCCAGATGTCAGGCCGAATATGATGATCCCCAAAACCGCCGGTTTCATGCACAGCCCAATGCCTGCCCGAATTGCGGACCTCACCTGACGCTGCTGGATGCAGCGGGAAATCCCATCACCACTAACGACCCGGTTCAGGGCGCCATCGATCTATTGAAAAATGGCCAAATCCTTGCCTTAAAGGGACTGGGCGGATTTCATCTGGCCTGTGATGCCGGAAACCGGTCTGCCGTTGATACCCTGCGGGTGCGAAAACGACGGGTGGAAAAACCCTTTGCCGTGATGTCGCCGGATATGGACCATGTCCGTCAATATGCCCGCATCGATCCGGATGAGCAGGCCCTGCTGGTGTCTCATGTTCGGCCCATTGTCCTGCTGGAAAAAAAATCAGTCGGAATTCTGGCAGAGACCGTGGCTCCGGGCAACCGGTTTATCGGCATCCTGCTTCCCTATACGCCGCTTCATCATCTGATCCTGTCAACGGATTTTTCCGCCCTGGTCATGACCAGCGGGAACATCAGTGACGAGCCCATTGTCATCGACAATGACGAAGCCGTTCAACGTCTGTCCGGAATCGCCGATGCCTTTCTGGTTCATAACCGGCCCATCTATCTGCGCACCGATGATTCGGTCATCCGCCATGCGGCAGGCCGTGTGCGCTCCCTGCGCCGTTCCCGCGGCTATGTGCCGGTTCCAGTGTTTTTAAAGCACCCGGTTCCCCCCATTCTGGCCTGCGGGGCAGAAATCAAAAACACCATTTGTCTGACCCGTGGAAACGAGGCGTTTCTCAGCCAGCATATCGGCGATGTGGAAAATCTGACCACGCTTGATTATTTCGAGTTCACCGTCAGCCATCTCAGCCGCCTGATCGATGTCACACCGGAAGTCATCGCATTTGATCAGCATCCGGACTATCTCAGCTCCCGATACGCCCGGATGCAGACCGGTATCCCTCAAAAAATTCCGGTTCAGCATCATCATGCCCACATTGCGGCATGCATGGCGGAAAACTATCTGGATGGTCCGGTCATCGGCATTGCCTGTGATGGCACCGGTTATGGCACAGATGGCACCATTTGGGGAGGCGAGATCCTGATTGCGGATTATTTTGGTTTTACACGATCGGCCTGGCTCAGCCCCATTCCCATGCCCGGCGGGGCTGCTGCCATCCGGGAACCCTGGCGCATGGCCATGAGCTGCCTTTACCGTGTTTTTGGCAGGGGATGTGCCGATCTGAATCTGGAGTTCATGAAATCCGTCCAGACGCATCTGCCGCTGATCATCGACATGATCGAAAAACGGATCAACAGTCCCCTGACATCCAGCCTGGGTCGGCTGTTTGACAGCGTGGCCGCATTGATCGGGCTCAGAAACCGGGTCACATTCGAGGGTCAGGCCGCCATGGAACTGGAAATGATGGCCGATGCGTCCTGCACGAAATGCTACCCGTGTGAGATTCAGTGGAACGCGGCACAGTCCGGTAATGAAATGATGATTGGCCCGATCGTGGCAGGCATTGTGACGGACTTGGGGAACAGGGTTGACCCGCGGGTCATCAGCCGGAAATTTCACAATACGGTGGTTCGGATGCTGACCGATGCCTGCCTGAAAATAGTTCATCAAAGCGGCATCGATCAGGTGGCATTGAGCGGCGGGTCATTTCAGAATTCGATTTTGCTGACCGGAATGATCCAGTCCCTGACCCAGAGCGGTCTGCACGTTTACACCCACTCCCTGGTTCCGTCAAACGACGGCGGCCTGTCTTTGGGGCAGGCCATGATCGCGGCGGCAAATTTTGATTCACACATGATTCCGAAGCTGAAGCTCCACCGGATGGGGCTTTAAGTAATATTGCGCAACCAGATACGGTTCCCGGTATTTCCGAACATAATGGTTGATGACTGTCACCGGGACAATCAGCGGAATCAGGCTGGACTGGTACTGATGGATGATTTCCAGCAGTTCCTGTTTTTCCTCTGCGGAAAGCTGCTTTTTAAAGTACCCCATGGCATGCTGAAGGACATTGGCATTTTTTTGTGGCGTGGTTTTGATTTTCAACGCCGCCATCAGCATTCCGGCATAGGTGTCAAACAGTGTCTGAAGGGGTATTTTTTTTCCTTCGGCCACAATTTTTCCCAGTTTGCGATAATGCTCCGGACTGTGCGCGAGAATCAGCAGTTTGTGAACCGTGTGAAATTCCACAAGCCCCCCCAGTGTCCGGTTTTCAGAACACACCTGCCGCCACCGTTTGAGGGTAAATATCCGTTCGATAAAATTCTCCCGCAGTTTTGGATCATGCAACCGGCCTTCCTCTTCCACCGGAATCAGCGGAAAATGATCCATGAACATCCGGGCAAATATGCCGGAGCCTTTTTTGACCGGCATGCCGGATTCCGGATAGGCCTTGACCCGTTCCATGCCGCTGCTGGGCGAATCGCTTTTAAAAATGAATCCGCACAGATTTTCGGCTTCAAGTGCCTGAAGCCTGCCGGTGGCCCAGTCTTTCATCTGACCGGTAAAATCCTTTCCGGTTTTGGTGGTCAACAGACGGGGGGATTCGATGTCGCCGACCAGTCGAAGCGACTCCCGGGGAATGCCCATGCCGCATTCCACTTCCGGACATACGGGTACATATTCCACGAACTGTCCCAGTGTCCCGGTTAAAAACCGGTCATGCTTGTGTCCACCATCATACCGGACGTTCTGACCCAGCAGACAGGTACTGATTCCCAACTTGATTGGTGATTGGTCCGTGTCCATGAGAGCCTCCTATCATCCTGCACTCTCTCAATACCCCGGTCGCCCCCTGCCCGTGAGCGTACCGGCAGTGTGAGTGGTTTTAAAATCATCGAATGTCCGCATGATATTCCTGAAGGGACCGGACCTGGGGTCTGCCCTCCCGGCGGGCGGATATGCCTTTGGCCGCAGCGATTGCGGCGGCGGTTGTGGTAATATACGGCACCTTGTATTTGATGGCGGACTTCCGAATATAACTTCCGTCCTCAGCCCCTCTTTTACCGCTCGGGGTGTTCACAATCAACTGAATTTCCCGATTTTTAAGCCCGTCAACAATATCCGGACGGCCATAACCCAGCTTGCGGATTTCGATCGAGTCAATACCGTTTCGTTTGAAATAATCATGGGTTCCCCGGGTGCTCAGAATTTTGAAGCCCATGTCCCGGAACAGACGGGCCGGCTCCAGGGCAGCGCCTTTGTCCATTTCCGCAATCGTGAACAGCACCGCGCCATCCAGTGGCAGGGCTGTTTGGGTGGCCTCCTGGGCCTTGAAAAACGCCCGGCCAAAATTTCGGGACAGGCCCATCACCTCACCGGTGGATCGCATTTCCGGGCCCAGCAGCGGATCCACTTCCGGAAACATGTTGAAGGGAAACACGGCTTCCTTGACACCAAAATGGGGAATGACTGCGGGTGTCAGGTTCAGATCGGACAGGCGTTTTCCCAGAATGATTTCGGTGGCAATCCGTGCCATGGACAGGTTGCAGACCTTGGACACGATGGGTACGGTCCGCGATGCCCGGGGATTGGCCTCCAGTACATATACCGTGTTGTTGTAAATGGCATACTGAATGTTCATCAGACCCACGACATGCAGTTCCGAGGCAATTTTTCGGGTGTATTCCCGAATGGTCTCGACATGTTTCGGCGGAATGCCGATGGTGGGAATGACACAGGCCGAATCACCGGAATGAATACCGGCCAGCTCGATGTGCTCCATGACCGCCGGGACAAACGCATCATGGCCGTCTGCAATGGCGTCGGCCTCTGCCTCGATGGCGTTATCCAGAAAGCGGTCGATCAGAATCGGACGCTCCGGAGACACATCCACGGCCACTTTCATGTAATGCCGGAGCATGTCCTCGTCATGCACGATCTCCATGGCCCGCCCACCCAGAACATAGGAGGGCCTGACAATGACCGGATAACCGATATTGGCGGCAATGGAAAGGGCCTCGGATTCGGTTCGGGCCATTCCGGATTCGGGCTGGGGAATGGCCATGCGCCGCATCATCTGATTGAATCGTTCCCGATCTTCGGCCAGATCAATGGTTTCCGGGCTCGTTCCCAGAATCGGGACGCCCGCGGCAGCCAGTTCACTGGCGATGTTGAGGGGGGTCTGACCACCGAACTGAACAATGACACCTTCCGGTTTTTCCTTTTCATAGATGCTCAGAACATCCTCGACGGTCAGTGGTTCGAAATACAGTTTATCGGATGTATCATAATCCGTGGAAACGGTTTCCGGGTTGCAGTTGACCATGATGGATTCGTATCCGGCGTCCCGAATGGCAAATGCGGCATGCACACAACAGTAGTCAAATTCGATGCCCTGTCCGATCCGGTTGGGGCCGCCACCCAGAACCATGATTTTTTTACGGTTGCTGACCGGTACACTGTCCGGCGCATTGTATGTCGAATAATAATAGGCCGCGTTTTCCACACCGCTGACCGGCACCGCCTCCCATGCCTCGACAACACCCATGCGGGTTCTTTGTTCACGGATTTGCTTTTCCGGAATATCCAGTATTTTTGCCAGATATTTATCGGCAAATCCGTCTTTTTTGGCGCACGCCAGCAGGTTATCCGGAAGTGTTTTGCGTTTATACGCCAGAATCTGATTTTCAAGATCGACCAGTTCCTTCATCTGCTGCAAAAACCAGGGCTTGATATGGGTTTTTTCGGATAGCATCGAAATATCCGCACCCTTCCGGATGGCCTCGTACAGAATAAACTGGCGTTCACTGGACGGAATTCCCAAAAGCCCCATCAGGCTGTCCAGACTCTGCTGATGAAAATCCCTGGCAAACCCCAGTCCATAACGATTGATTTCCAGGGACCGGATGGCTTTTTGAAGCGCTTCCTTGTAATTTTTTCCGATACTCATGACCTCGCCGACCGCTCGCATCTGGGTTCCCAGGAGATCTTCCACCCCCGGGAATTTCTCAAAGGCCCATCTGGCAAATTTGACCACCACATATTCACCGGATGGGGTATATTTTTCCAGAGACCCATCCCGCCAGTACGGGATCTCGTCCAGGGTCAATCCGCCGGCCAGAAGCGAGGATACCTGTGCGATGGGAAACCCGGTGGCCTTGGAGGCCAGGGCGGATGACCGGGATGTTCTGGGATTGATTTCAATCACCACCACGCGTCCGGTTTTGGGGTCATGGGCAAACTGGACATTGGTTCCGCCAATGACCTCAATGGCCGCGACAATCCGGTACGAATAGTCCTGCAGCCGCTTCTGCAATTCCGGAGAAATGGTCAGCATGGGCGCCGTGCAATAACTGTCTCCGGTATGGATGCCCATGGCATCCACATTTTCAATAAAGCAGACCGTGATCATCTGGTTTTTGGCATCCCGAACCACCTCGAGCTCCAGCTCTTCCCAGCCCAGAACCGATTCCTCCACCAGAATCTGATTCACCCGGCTGGCGGCAAGACCTCTGGCCGCGACTGTCTGAAGCTCTTCGATATTGTAAACCAGACCACCGCCGGTTCCGCCCATGGTATAGGCCGGTCGGATCACCACCGGATATCCCAGCCGTTCCGCCACCTTTTCCGCGTCCTCGACCGTATTCACGGTCTGGCTGGCCGGCATGTCGATACCCAGCTTCTCCATGGTTTCCTTGAAAGCGGTCCGATCTTCACCCCGCTCGATCGCATCCACATTGACGCCGATAACCTTGACCCCATATTGTTCCAGAACACCGGCTGCATGAAGTTCGGACGACAGATTCAGACCGGTCTGCCCACCCAGATTGGGCAGCAGGGCATCCGGACGTTCTTTGGCAATGATTTCGGTCAGGGTCTGAACATTCAGGGGTTCGATATAGGTGACATCCGCCATGCCGGGGTCGGTCATGATGGTGGCCGGATTGGAATTTACCAGAACAATTTCATACCCCAGCGAGTGAAGGGCCTTGCAGGCCTGGGTTCCGGAATAATCAAATTCACAGGCCTGTCCGATGATGATGGGACCCGATCCGATAATGAGCACCTTGTGGATATCCTGACGTCTTGGCATATTTTTCCTCCATGTGGCGGGTTGAATTTGAATTCAGTTCAGCTTACAGGCAGCGGTTGAAACAAAAGGTTATTTTACTTCAAATAGAATTATTTATCAAAGTGTTACGGCGGTTTATCCCGATTGGTCGATAAAATCAAGGGGAAAATAACTTTAAACCCGGGATTTGCTGAACAGTCCGACTGACAATCGTGGATTTTACGGAAGGGTGTTGTTTCATCTGGAATTGCTGGTGATGGTGCGTAACCATCCACGTATTACTTCAGAGAAATTTCTGATTATAACGGAATTGGGGGTTGTATAATTGCGATGCTAAAAGTCCCTGTTCCTTCAAGCCCCGTGGAGGCGACCTGTTACCGATCGAAACAGGCCGCTCCGCTGGAGCTCGATGGATTGTATTCTATGGCGATTACATGTTTTGATCTGACTGGTCTTCACCGGCCTCCCGAATCAACTCCCGGGCAACATTGATATCATAGACAAGCAGGGGATTGAATTGCCTGTTTTCTGCCAGTTTGCTGGCCTCCACAACGGCATCATAGGGGACCCAGCCATGCTCGTCCCACATTTTTGGATCGTCGGCTTTCATCATGCGAAACCATATTTCATCATTTTCTTTGTGAACATACATTTTGATTTTTTTGTTACCCGGATTGGGGTAGTAATACAGACCATTGTCATCTCTCATATTTCCTCCGGAAAGGCCGCATGCTGATCAACACCCATGCCGGCCAGCTCAATCAGATTGTAATAGAAAACAGCCTCTTCCAAACGCCCGCGTTTTTGGCATCCGTCGGCATAAATGCGGCATTTTTGAATCAGCATGGATGCGGCAGCACGATACTGAACTGGATCCAGATGCCCGGAATTCATGATATCCCGGATGGACTGAATCCGGTAGCTGTCCAGAAGTGGCAGGCGGGAGAGCTGATCGACATGTCCTCCCCGTTTGATAACCAGTTTATCCGGAATCAGATGAATTGGATACCGGCATCCGATTCTCAGCCACATATCATAATCCTCACAGGCCGGAAATGACTCATTGAACAGTCCGACCCGGTCAAACAGGCTCCGGTTCATCATCACTGCAGACGGGCTGACCAGACACAATGCCAGGGACGATTCAAATATCATTCCCGATGGCTTTTGATGCCGTTTCCCCGGATTGACCCGAACACCATTTCGAATCCAGATTTCATCGGTCTGACAAATCAGTGCTTCCGGGTTTGTCAAAAAGAAATCGACCTGAATCTCAAGCTTTCGGGGCAGCCAGAGATCGTCGGAATCCAGCAGGGCGATATATTGGCCGGTTGAGTGCACGATTCCCTGATTTCTGGCAGCGCTGACACCCCGGTTGGATTGCCGGATGACCTTGATCGAGTTCCCGCAGGTCATCAGCATGTCATATGTTTTGTCGGTGGAACCGTCGTCCACCACAATCACTTCTACTGCCTGAAATGTCTGTGCCAGAACCGAGTTCACGGCTTCCCGGACCCATTCGCACCGGTTGAATGTGGGGATGATGACACTGACGACTGGGCTTATCATGGTTCGATTTTATGACATGAATACCCCGACATGTAAAGTTAAAGTGTCAGAAACGATTTCCCCTTTCCAGCGGGAGGACCCGGGGGGTCAAATCCCAAATATTGACCGGCTATGGTATATCTGGTATTGAATTCACGATTTTCACTTTTAACTTGGAAGGCTGATCAATGGCAAACACCAATTTTTCGGAACGTAAAAATCCCCTCAGCCGCCGGGATTGCCTCTCGTGCATGGAACTGGGAAAGGTTTTAACCGCAGAACTCGATCCCAGGCGGTTTTTAAAAAAACTCATTCAGAAAGTATCCGAACTGTTGCCGGCTGAAAACTGGTCACTGCTGCTGTTGGATGAAGAGACACAGACCCTGCGCTTTGAAGCCTGTGTGAACCTGGGTGTGGATGCTGTCAAAGATGTGCGATTGAGGGTCGGGGAAGGCATTGCGGGACAGGCAGCCCTCCGGAAACAGCCTGTCATCGAGACCAACGTATGTGAAAATCCCCTTTTCTGCAACCGGGTCGATCAGATTTCCGGCATGTCAACCCGGTCGATTATTGCAGTGCCCCTGCTTTTCAGCGGAAAATGCTCCGGCGTCATCGAACTGGTCAACCCGCGTGTCATCGATGACCGAACCACATACCTGATGTCGGCAATTGCCGATTACGCGGCCATTGCGGTTGAAAACATGCGGCGTTACACCCAGATTCATGATCTGTCAATCCGGGATAACCTGACCGGGCTGTTCAATACCCGGTATCTTTATCAGACACTGACATCACTGTTTGCGGAAAGAAAACCGACACAATCGCCTCTGTCCCTGATATTTATGGACGTGGACAATTTCAAACAGGTGGTGGATACCTATGGGCACCTCAAGGGCAGCCAGGTTCTGAGCGAGTTGGCCGATACGATTCTGGAATGCATTCAGGACCCGGCATTCGGCGTGGCGTACGGGGGAGACGAATTTGTGGTGGTTCTGCCGGATTTGACCAAATCAGCGGCGTTTGAACGGGCAGAAATGATTCGAACCCGGATCAGTAACACGCCCTATTTATCGGATCATGGCCACAATATTCATGTCTGCGTCAGCATGGGACTGGCATCATTTCCCGATGATGCCAGCGATATTCAGGGGCTTTTGGCGCTTGCAGACGATGCGCTGTTTCGCAAAAAGGCAGGGGGGAAAAACGGCGTGCAGATGACTTGAGCATATCTCAGAGCCTGTTTGAAGATTCTGGATCAGGCCCGATAGCAAGGCGGAAAGCGCCTCAAAAGCGGGGCATACACAGGGTATGTGAGCATTTTGAGGCGCTTTTTAACGCAGTTAGCGGGCCTCAGACGGGATATTCAAACAGGCTCTCAGGGTTTCATCTCCCGCAATTGACGATATCCATCCTCGACCAGATTTTTCTGCTCTTCATTCCGTGAATATTGGTCGGCTTTTTTCATATAGGACAATCCGGTTTCGATATCACCCAGCCTGCCATGTATGAGACCAAGCCCGACAAAGGCCGGTGAATACCGCTCATCCAGTTCCAGAGCGCGATTGAATTCCCGCAGGGCCGCCTCTGATTTATTCATTTCCAGAAATGTCATGCCATTGGACACATGGCGATGGGGCGTATCCAGCGGCATGTTGGGGTAGGGCGTAACAGGGCCGCACGCGGATCCAATCCCGATGATGCAAAGCAGACACACAAACAACCGTAGTCGATTCACATTCGCCTCTTTTACCGTGAAAATAGAAAAACAGAAGTCAGAACACAGAAGTCGGAATTCAGAATAAAAAGGTATATGTCGTTTTCATATATGGGGGTGAAGCTCCCGGAATGATTCATGAGCGTTTACCTTGAAAATACATTCCGTATCGGGATATGAGTCATGGGAGGCCACGAAGCCGTCCGACGGCTGCTCCGCCTGAATGCGGTAAGCCCAACATTCAGCCTTTTCAGTATTGAGAAGCAGCCATGCCACTCGACCATACCATTTATAATCAAGACAATCTGAACAGTCAATCCTGTTCTACACCCGACTGCCGCTCCATCTGAGTTTGGCTTTGACAATGTCAAAATAATTTTGACCCGGAATGGTGATCATATGAACCGGAAACGGGCTTTTCCGGATGACGAGCGTATCGGCTTCATCCATTTCCATTCCGGCCTGGCCATCAAACGTCACCATGATATTCCGGGATTTTCTTTCCAGCCC
>DFZE01000294.1:18318-25326 GCA_002382065.1 Desulfobacteraceae bacterium UBA4064 | reverse complement strand
AACCTCTTTTTTAGGCTGTCGGAAATAAATAAATCCCTTGGATTGCGACGGATTTTGGTTTGTCTGCAAGGCACATCCGCCGGTGCATATCGGGATGTGTGCCGGTGGATGTAACGCAGCAGACGGGCAAAAGACAAGCAAGATGTGGATTTATTTGTTTCCGAATGTTCCCTTGTATTCCCGGAAGCCGTTCAATACATCGGCGAAAGTCTTGGGGCCATATTTCCCGAAACCAGCATCGTCCACAAAAGCAAAGTCATACCTGACTTGAGACTGCGCCTTGTTTACGTCCTCGCACCATTGGCGCAGGCGTGCCATCTTGGGCGGCACATCCAGGTCTTCCTGCCCTTTGGTTTCGACAACCACCACGCATCCATCCGTCAACCGCACAGTGAAATCCGGGTAGTAGTTCGAGATGTCGCCATCCGCGCTGACATAATCCAGCTTGAAATGCACCGCCAGATAGTTCTTGGCATAGGCGGCCACATCCGGGCATTGTTCAAGGAACGCAGCGAACTCCAGCTCAAACTGGCTGTCACCAATCACCTTGTTGAAAACCGATTTTTTGGGAATCATGTAACCCTGGTCTTTCACCACAAACGGTCGGGTCTTGCGCAGCTTGATGGTGTCCCGGATTTCCGCGTCGCCCCTGTCGTGGACCGTCAGGGCGTTGATCGCCTTTTTGAAGGTCTCAATCACCGTTTTGGTGGCAGCCAGTTCCGAGAGGTTTCGCAAGGTATTGGCGGATTCCAGTTCCACCGTCCTGGCAAACAGGGCGTTCTGAACAAAACCCTTCACCTTGCCATAGAGCACGTCATACCCGCTGACGAGACGCAGCTCTTTCATGATCGTCTGCGTGAAATAGCCGATAACGCTCCGGTAGTCCGCAACGCCGGCACTGTCCAGGAATGTGGTGTGGGTCACGTCACCCGTGGTGATATCCTTGAAGACGATCTCCCGCTGCTCTTCTTCGCTGAATGCATGATAAGCGACCGTCTGAAACGAAAAACCGTCCGGAGCGAGATCCGCCAGGCTCTTGTATTCCCGATACACCCTCGGTGTCAGCACCGGGATTTCGATATCCAGGGCATCGATATCCTTTTGGGGGTTTTCGCTGTCCACCTCGACGATGAGAGGCGTTTTCGGCCCGGTGCCTTCGCCCATGGCCTTACGTTCCAGTTCGACGCCTTCGGCCTGAATCGACTCGACAAAATCCATAAAGGCGTCGGTGCCCACCACGCTCATATACTCTTCGGTAAACCCCGGATACATCTTGCGTAAGCCCCGCCCCAGCGTCTGCTCCGGCAGAATGTTACTCTTGGCCGAATAGGCGCGCAGTCCAACGATGGTGGTGACGTTTCGCACGTCCCAGCCTTCTTTGAGCATCAGCACCGAGACGATCGCCTTGAAGGGGCTGTCGTTCGAATCAATCGCGTTTGACTGTTTCCGCAACAATTCCAGCTCTTCCCTGGCTTTGCCCGTGGCCGCCTCGGAGATTTCTCCGTTGTTCTTGGTGTGGATGGTCAGCACGGCCCCGGCCAAATCGGGATAGCGGTTCACGATATACTCGGCCACCTCGTCACAGTTGCGCGTGTCGTCGGTCATCACGAAGAGGATCGCCTTCTTGCAGAGCTTCTGGTGCTCCTCATATGCCTTGCGCCACTCGATCACGCCCAGGTCGAGGTAGTCGGAGTACTTCTCGGTGAACTTTGCACTTTGTTTCTCTCTCAGCTTCGCCCGGCTGGCCGCGTCCGGCAGCACCGGGTGCTTGACCACATTTTGAGAAATCGCCTCCACCAGGGGATAGTCCGATACGGTCTGCACGAAAATCGCCCCGTTGTTGTGTCTGGGCGTCGCCGTTACATCCACTTGCAGGCTCAGGCCGCCGCCTTTCTGCAAAAGCCTGTTGTGTATGTCCTCGATTGATTTGAACCACGCCAGCGTCGCATCGTGGACATGGTGCGCCTCGTCATTGAGAATCATCAATTCGTCGATGTCCCGAACGATCATGCCCAGATCCACTTTGGAATCGGTGGTTTTTCCCGTGGGCCGTTTCCCGAGAAAATAGTCCATGGTGTTCTCGTCATCGGGCGATGGCATGATCTCTTGGCCGGAATAGACCCGGTGAATGTTGGTCAGAAAGATGTTGCCCGTCGCCCGGGTCACGTTCACCTCGTCCTGCTTGTGCAGGGTGAGCTGAAAATCGTCCCGCCAGTTGCGCCCGCCATAGCCGTTGTCCGGCAGCACCGCGTCCGCAAAAAAAATCCGCAAGCCCTGAAAGTCGTGATAGATCCGATCCAGCACGATGATGTTGGGCGCGATCACCAGAAAATTACGCGACAGCTCCGACTCCGGTTCATACAGCTTGTGATAAAAACTCCACGCCAGTGCCAGGCTCATCACCTTGGTCTTGCCGCTGCCGGTGGCCATCTTGATCACATAGCGCCGCCAGGTCTCGTCAAACATCCCCGCCGACACCGCACCGCTGGAATCGAAGCGCATCAGGTCGAATTTGTCCCTCGCCCCCACCACGTCATAGAGATAGACGATGGTCTCGATGGCCTCGCGCTGGGCAAAGTAATAGCGGAAGTCGAACATGCTGCCGTCCGCTTTGGGCAGCAGGTGCGGCTCCTTGAACCACCAGTTGAGCAAACTCTTGCTGGTGTCCCTCGCGCCCACATAGCCGCTGTCTCGAAACGCTTTGACCCTGCGGCGCAACTGCGCCACCAGCGGCGGCATCAGCTTGTCCATGGTCATCTCGCGTAGCGCCTCGTCGGCCGGGAACCAGCGCACCTCGGGATCGAGGATGGCATGCGGGGAATCGGGAAATTCAGGATGCAGCGCCATTATCCTTGCCTCCCCTTTTTAACCGCGAATGGACGCGAATGAACACCAATATTGGATTGATTAAAAACCATGCGTTTCCGTTCAAGTTTCGGCGAACCAAAACAAAGAGGTACCCCAACGGGTTTGTTTGTTGCCTTTGGATAATTCAGACTCCAGAAAACCCGCTCCCAATTCATTGGAGACGTGGCCGCTCCGACAATGGCGTAAACCTCTTCCTTCAATATTAATTCGTGTTCATTCGTGTTTATTCGCGGTTCCCATGTCATACCGTAACCTCAACAATCGTCATGGTGTCGTTGCCAAAGATGTCCACCACCTTGACCGCAATCTTGCGCCGGCCCGGTGTGACCTCATGGGCCACGCTTTTCAGCTCCAGTGAACGGTCTTTTTTGGTGCGGAAGCTTTGCCACTCGTTCTCGAAGATGAAATCGCCGGTCCACTCCTCGCGGGTCTCTCCGCTCACCGGGTCTTTCACCCGGATGATTTCCCGCTTGTTCTCGAAGTCGAAATCCACGCTCCAGTAATCAATCCAGTCGGTCCAGTGCCGGGTGAGCTGTTCACGCTGAATGATGCCCTTCTTGTCCTTGACGAGTTTCACGATCTGGCCCTTCTCGACCACGATCTTGCTGCCCGCACCGCTTTTTTTGCCCAGCTCTGATTCGGCGTGGGCGATACTGTCCTGCGAGTAGAACACCGAAAAATCGGTCAACTCCACGGCCACCGTGCATTGGCGTTTATTGGCGTTTATTCGTGGTTTGACCTCGATGTAGGATACGTCGTGGAAGACCACCTGGTTCTTCTCCACCGCCCGTTTGTCGAAGACCTCGGCCGGAATGTATTTCGGCGCGATGTCGATGCCCTTGGCCCGCGCCTCGTCCAGCACGTTGGGGAACAGCCCCATCTCGAACTCGAAGCCGAGGATGTCCACCCGGGTGATGTGCTTCTTGCGGCATTCCAGGATGATCTCCTCCACGAACAGCCGCGTCACCGGCAGGTTGACCGGCCCGATGGACACCAGCCGCCCGGCCCGTTTGCCGTGGAAATGCTCGAACTGCTCGACCTTTTCGGCCCGGTAGGCTTTGAGGATGAGGTCGAGAAACGCCGCCTCCTTTGCCGCCAACTGCTGCCGTTGTTCCTCCTCGCGCAGGTTGGGGTTGATGCCCACAAAGTGCTGCCGCTCGTATTTGCCGAGATTTAGGATTTCAAAGGCGCGGTAGTCCTTGCCGTCCGCCTTGAGCTGCCGTTGAACACCTATCATCCGTTTACGGGTTGTGTGGATCGCGAATTTACCGAGATCGGTGCAGATCCACTTGCGGCCCAGCTTCTCGGCCACGGCGGCCGTGGTGCCGGAGCCGACGAAGAAGTCGGCGACGAGGTCACCTTCGTTGCTGGAGGCTTTGATGATGCGTTCAAGCAGGGCTTCGGGTTTTTGTGTCGCGTATTTAGTGGCCTCAATCGCTTGCGAGTTAACTTCACTAATATCAATCCAAATATCACTAACAGCCTCACCTTTAGCCTCATCAAGATAGCGTATCAACCCTATCTTTCCTGATGGATAGTCGTAGATAAGCCCTCTTTTTCTAAAGTCTGCGATCGACTTTTCTGAGTAGTCACCAATAGCATCAATACGATAAAGACGACCATCAGCATCTTTGTTCGTAAACTTCGCGTTGATGTATTTTTCGCTGTATTCTTTATATTGTCTATTCCAGATTCCCGGCTGTGATTTGGTGTAGTAGAGAATCGAATCTGATGAACGGGCATATTGCTTTGAAACTGCTTTCGCCCCACGAGGCGGCTGACGCTTCCATCTAATCTCGTTATTACAATTTCCGCCTGAAAAAATTTCATCAAGTATCAAGCGAATGGCGCTATTCATCCGCCAATCACAATGCACATAGATACTCCCATCCTCGGCAAGCAGATCCCGCATCAGCACCAGCCGCACGTAGATCATGGCGATGAAGGAATCGGCACCCTTGCCCCAGGTATCGCGGTAGGCGATTTCTTCAAGGATGTTGGGCTTTTTGGTAAAGGTGTCGCCGCCAATCTCGATATCCATGGAAAAATCCGCGCCCACGTCAAATGGCGGATCGATGTAGATCAGCTTCAGGCCGCCCTGCGCCTCGATCTCCTCGCGCAGCGGCCCGTTCTTCAGCGATGACAGAATCAGTTTGTTGTCGCCCCAAATCAGCTTGTTGGTCCAGCCCTTAAGCTGCCGTCCCCGCGTATCCACATGAAACAGGCTCATCTGAATCGCCGTTTCCGACGGTTTTTCCGCCCGCGGCTCATCCACCTGCTCGATGGTCTGAAAGGGCATGACGATATTGCAGACTTCGTTGGTCTTCCCGTTCCAGACCAGCTCCACCTCCCGCTTGTCCTCAAACAGCAGAAAGCGATACTTCTCCGGCAGTTCCTTCCCCGCCTCCAGATAGCGGACGATCTCCTGTTTTTCCTGATCAGTCAGTTTCAACATGTGTTGTCCTTATCTGTATTCATGACGTCACTCCATCGGGCTTTGGAAACATAACCGCTTCGCATGTACAGTCTTTGGGATGCCGTAACCGGAAGTACACAACCTGGCAATTATGGCAAAATTGCGGCGCGTCCCAAAGGTCTGTACCATGCATTTGTTAGAGCTTTTTGTTGTTTTATACCCGACATTTTGTTCGCTTTATAATTACCTTACGCCTTTTAACTTGTATCAAGCATTTCTTCCCACAAGCATACGTTGAATTTTCATTCCCTCTGGAATATCAGACCTCGTTAAAAGAGGGCTGATTTACGCTAAAAATTTGNNTTTGAGACATTCTTTGAATTATCGCTGTTCTCTTGCATTGGTGTCGGAAAAAGATACTGATGAATCTGCTGAACAAAGGCTGTGGCATCCCGAAGATATTCATCAATTGCGGTCACATCAGGCGTCACGAGATCGACGTAATCAAATTTTTGACGATACTCAAAGATCATATTGTAGAGTTTGCCGGCCTCGACAGGAAAGATGCCGGATTTGATATATTCGCGATTGAAATAGCCTTTGACCTGTCCATGTTTTGAAAACGCCACGTCATCACGCGCTAACACCGCTTGAACCGCATAAAACATGGCATAATAGATTCGATTCATGGCCGGGATGTGCATCACATTTTTCCGTAACAGTCGAGCCGCTTCCAACGACTCTTCCGCGCGTTCCAACCGATAGATGACAATCGTGTGGCAATCTTCAGGCGTCATAGGCGCACCCCGTCCCGAAGAATATTGCGGTAGATTGGCAGATGATCCGCATGGGTCTTGACGACAGCATCAGAGAGTAAGATGACATCAATCAAACAGTCATATTTCAGTTCTAAGTCATACGCCATATTATACACATCTTGCTCAATATCCTTTGTTAGATTGGCGATCTGAAGAAAGATGTCAATATCTGACGTTTCTGACGCGTCGCCTCGCGCATTGGAGCCGAATAACCGTATATCACTCACCGTATATTTTGCGGAAACAGTCTGCTTGAATTCATGAACAATGTCAGTCATATGTGCCGTAACCATGTGATCTGCCCCCTCCCATTTATATCGAGCATAAACCTATTGAAAATCAGGTGTCAAAGCCTATGGCACACTCGATATCATTTTTCAACAGATATTTCCAACATCTTGGAATATATGACCATTTTATAGGCTATTCTGCCCGCTCGGGCACATTGGCTCAAGGCCTTATGGGGGGCGAGTCGGGTTTTGAACCCATTCCTTTCTACACCATATGATACCGTTTCAGTTTTCGCCACAGGGATACCCGGTCAATGCCCAATATCTCTGCGGCACGGGTTTTGTTATCATCCATCTCTTTCAGAATCCATTCGATATATTCCCGTTCATTTTCGTCCAGGGTCATGAATCGGCTTTTATGCCTGATTTTTGAGGCAATGCGACGAATGTCTTCCGGCAGATGCATCAGTGTAATGATGTCAGTCGTGCACAGTGCCACAGCCCGTTCCATGAAATTTTCCAGCTCCCGTACATTGCCGGGAAATTCGTATGACAATAGTAGCTCGATGACCTCATCATCGAGAGCCTGAACCGGTTTTCCCTGAGCGGTTGCAAATTTCCGAACGAAATGCAGCGCCAGAATCAGAATGTCATCTTTTCGATCGGCAAGGCGGGG
>DFZE01000294.1:12566-18294 GCA_002382065.1 Desulfobacteraceae bacterium UBA4064 | reverse complement strand
GGGATTTCATCGGTCCCGCCCATCCGGATCAGTGTCTTTTCCTGCAATACCCGCAGCAGCTTGACCTGCATCGACAGCGGCATATCCCCGATTTCATCCAGAAATACCGTGCCGCCGGACGCGGCTTCAAAAATGCCTTTTTTCAATCCCCTGGCCCCGGTGTATGCATCCCGCTCATGCCCGAACAGCTCGTTGGTGAGAAGCTCCTCACTGAAGGCGCCACAATTGATCGCCAGAAACCGTTTTTCTGCCCGCAGGCTCTGGTAATGAACGGTTTTGGCCACCAGTTCCTTGCCCACACCGGTTTCCCCCAGAATCAACACATTGCAGTCGGTTGCCGCAATCTGTGAAATGGTCTGTCTCAACACCGCCATTTCCCGGCTGTTTCCGATCAGAACCGGCGGTTGACGATGATGTTTGACCTGCTGACGCAGCGCATGAACCTCCTGCTTCAGCGCCCGTTTTTCAAGGGCCTGGCGTACCTGAACCCGGACCTCCTCGATCTGGTAGGGTTTGGGAATATAGCTGAATGCGCCATTCTGCATGGCCTGAACCGCGGAATTGACCGTGGCATAGCCGGTTATGACAATGACCTCGGTGTCGGGAAACAGGTCACGGGTTTTCTTGAGCACGGCCGCGCCATCCACGGGCTGCATCTTCAAATCGGTCATGACCAGATCCGGTTCTGCTTTTTCCATTTCCCGAATGGCGGCCTCTCCGCTGTCAACTGCACACACCCGGAACCCATCCCGCCTGAGAATGTATTCCAGATTTTCACGGGCGATGCGATCATCGTCTGCAATCAAAATCAGTTGGCCGGTATTCATTCGGTTTGGTTCTCCGGTTCGGATTGGCTGATCGGAAGTTGAATGCGGAATCGGGCTCCGGTGAGTTCCCGATTTTCAACAGAAATCCGGCCCTGATGCCGCTGAATGATGCCATAGACAATGGACAGTCCCAGACCGGTTCCCAGGCCCACCTCCTTCGTCGTAAAAAACGGATCAAAAATCCGGCCCATGTCCATATCCTGAATGCCAGGTCCTGTGTCTTCGACCAGAATGACCGCTTCCTGCGCGGAATCATTCATGCGTGCGGTAATCCGGATTTCACCGGGTGGTTTCTGAATCGCATGAATGGCGTTTTCGATCAGATTCAGAAACACCTGCTGCATGCGCTGAGCATCCAGATACAGGACCATATCGGTCGGAACATCTTTCACCAGCTCGATGCCCGGGGGGATCTGGCTGGAAATCAGGCGGACAGACCGGTCAACCACCAGAGACAGGGAGACCGGCATCAGGCTGAACTCCTTGACTCTGGAAAATTCCAGCAGGCCGCGCACGATATCTCTGGCCCGGTTGACTTCCTGCACGATATTGGAAAGCATTTTTAAAATGAATGCCGTTTCGGACGACCCCATTTCTTCCATGGCGATCTGACAGGATGTGGAAATATTGTTGAGCGGATTGTTCAACTGATGCGCGATGCCGGATGTCAGGGTGCCGAGAGATGCCAGCTTTCTGGCCTGGACCAGTTGATCCTGACGCTTTTCCAACTCGGTCACCATCCGGTTGAACGCTTCCACCACCCGCTGGGTTTCATCCCGCGTATCGGCAACCGGAATGGGCCGGAAATCCCCTCCCGCGATCTGGAGCGTGGTTTTTTCGATGATGCGAAGCGGCCGAATGATTTTTTTGGCCACAAACGGGATCAGGGATGCGCCCAACACCAGAAACGTCAACATGGATGCGAGCAGTTGCCGTTTGAGTGTTTGAATGATTTTCAGAATCCGCTGGCGTTCAAAGGATACCAGGTCCTGGGAGGAATCCACCAGTTTTTTCCCATAGTCCCGCAACTGCTCTTCGATTCGGGCGTATTCAAGTGAATCGGTGTTCCGGTTCGTATCCGCCATCTCCTGAAAGAGTCTGCCATAGGAGGCCAGCGTTTCCTCGATCTGAATCAGAAAGGGCGCCCCCTTGAACAATCCAATTTCCGGTTGAATCTTGTCGAGCAGCGCCATGCCCTGAAGAACATAATTCCGGTTTTCGGACAGATCTTCCAGAGAGGCATACAACAGATAATTCTTTTCGTATCGCCGGATTTCCAGAATGATGTTGCTGAGATCGTCTGCAATTTCGACAAAATGCTGTTTTCGTTCAATTTCGGTGAGATACCGGTAGGACAGTGCACCAGTGGCGCCAATGACCATCATGCAGACAACAAAGCCCAGAATGATTTTCTGGCGGATGTTCAGGTAGATTGGCAGATGCCATTTCATGGCGCCTCCTTGTTATAGATCAGGGGTTGGACGGTCTCGCGGTCGGACGGTCGGACAGTCTTACGGTCNNGTTAGACGGTCGAGCGGTCAGCCTGGTCCCAGAACAACATCCACGATACGCGTCACATCATCGGCCAGAACGATCTCGATGCCTTCCCGGACATCTTCATCCAGGGCCTGAATATCCACCCGGTTGCGTTCCGGAAGAACCACGGTTCTGATTTTGGCCCGCTGGGCGGCCAGGAGTTTTTCCCGAATGCCGCTGACGGGCAGAATGGCGCCGCTCAAGGTCAGCTCGCCGGTCAGGGCGATATCCCGGCGGGAGGGGCGATGGGTCAGAAGCGAAATCAGGGCCAGTGCAATGGTGATTCCGGCGGACGAGCCGTCCTTGGGGATCGCACCGGCCGGGATGTGTACATGGATGTCATGATGCTCGAAAAAATCCGGTGGAATCGACAGTTGCTCCGCATGGCTTCGAATGAAGCTGAGAGCGGTTTGTGCCGATTCCCGAAGAATGTTTCCCAGGGAACCGGTCAGGGTCAACTGCTGATTGCCCGTCATGATTCCGGCCTCGACCGAGATGGTTTCTCCGCCAAATTCGGTCCAGACCAGACCGGTGACGACACCGGGCCGTGATCCCGATGCCGTCAGCTCATGGGTGTATTTTCTGGGACCCAGAAATGTTTCCACCAGGGTGTCGGTGACGTCGATTTCAGAATTTCGGGAATCATCCCGAAGGGCCAGCCGGGCCAGTTTTCGACAGACTGCCGCAATTTCCCGCTCCAGATTCCGCAGACCGGCTTCCAGGGTGTAATCCCGAATCAGGCGCAGAATGGCCTGGTCCGTGAATGACACATGATGATGGACCAGGCCGTTGGCCCGAAGTTGACGCGGAATCAGGTAGTCACGGGCAATCCGCTGTTTTTCCTTTTCCGTATAACCGGTAAATTGGATCACTTCCAGGCGATCCCGAAGGGCCGGGGGAAGTTCCTCGATCCCGTTGGCCGTGGTAATGAACATGACCGCAGACAGATCAAACGGGATATCCAGATAATGATCCACAAACCGGCTGTTCTGTTCCGGATCCAGAATTTCCAGAAGAACCGAAGCTGGATCACCCCGGAAATCCTGGCCGATCTTGTCGATTTCATCCAGCATGAACACCGGATTGCAAACACCGGCCCGCCGAATTTCGTTCAGAACCCGACCACACATGGCGCCGACATAGGTTCGGCGATGGCCGCGCAGTTCGGCCTCGTCCCGAAGCCCGGCCAGGGATATGCGGACGAACTGCCGTTCAAGCGCCTCGGCAATGGACCGGCCGATGGAGGTCTTGCCGGTTCCGGGAGGTCCGGTAAAACAGAGAATGGGGCTTCGCGTCATCTGCAGGTGGCGTTTCTTTTCCCGAATTTTTTTTACCAGGGTTCGCAGTTCTTCCAGATCGATGGGTTTGGGCAGATAGTGGGCCGCCCCTTTTTTCAGCGCATCCACTGCGGAATTGACCGTGGCATATCCGGTGATCAGAACGATTTCGGTTCGGGGCGATATCTGAATGGCCCGCTCCAGCAGTTGAATGCCATCCATTTTTTCCATTTTCATGTCGGTCAGAATCAGGTCAAATTCCTGGTGGTTCATCTGATTCAGGGCTTCCAGGCCATTGGCGGCTGTTTCGACCCGGCAGCCTTCCTTTTTCAGGACATATTCCAGATTGGTTCGGGCAATGGGCTCGTCGTCAACCACCAGAACATAAAAATCCTTCAGGCTGCACAGGGTCCGTACCGCCAGATATTCCAGAATCCGTTCCTTGACCGCATTCAGGCCGTGATGTTGTGATGTCAGGATGGCCTCCGCCCGCTTCAAATCCAGATTGTCCTCATTGAAGCGATGCCAGGGCAGTGACAGAAGAAATTCCAGATAATTCAGGCTGATGGCGTATTCCGGCTGGGATGTGTCGATATGCTGCATCCGTTCCAGTTCCTTGTTGGCCACCGCATCGGTTGCCGGGGGGAAATCGGCTGCTTCCACATCGCGGCGGATATCGGCCAGTGGGTCGGCTGGGATTGGTGCGCTTTCAGGCGCCTTTTCGGTTTTTCGAAAGAATTGCATGAATGATCCTTTTTTTTGAAAGGATGAAGGATAAAGGATGAAGTTTTCTGCTTTTATCATTTATTCTTTTTTTTTCATCCTTCATCCTTTTCTCTTGGGCTGTTACATATTGCAACACTGGAGCGGTTATTCTGTAATAGTCGAATAATCATTGAATATCAACAGGATATGTTGGCGCATTGGCCGACTGTTGCAAAGAGCAACATCCGCTCAGTGTCATGAAGTAAATAAATAAAACAAATTCAACATGTTAATTCAATCACATGCCAGTGGCACGACGATTGAATAAGATTGTTTTCAAATAACGGGCCAACATCCACTGTTACATCCAATCAGGGAGGTGGATTCAAACATGACGCGATCGAATATCCAGAAAACCGGAACGAAGGATCGGGAAGAACGCAGAAAAATACTGGTGGTCAGTCGGAATGAGCGATTTGAAGATGATATCGTTTCCTATGCCACCCATCTGGCCGAACGTCTGGATTATGACATTCTGGCCATCAATGTGGACCGGAAGTCGGGTAGCCAGGCGTTTATGGCATCTGCCGTCCGGTCGGCCCATAAATTTCGGAAAGCCGTTTCCCTGTCCGGAATCGGCCTGGAACACCAGGTACGAGCCGGCGGGGTGGGACAAGTTATCGAAGCCATCACGCATGAATATCGCCGCATCGAGCTGGTCGTCATCGATTCGGCAATCCAGGCAAAAGACGGAATCGGAAATATCGCCATTCCGGTTTTTCAGGTGATGGAATCAACAACCAGTGAAAAAGGAGAAACAGTCATGGCAAATCAGTCAGGCACAGCAAAACCCGGTCATCTCGGAAAAACAATCGGTTATGGTCTGGCAACTGCGGGCCTTTACGCCGCCGTATTCATGAACAGCGGTACGGTGATGTCCAACTTTACCCGGGGCGGATGGTATGCCGCGATGCCGATAGCAACGGTATTCGTGTTTTCATTTGTGCATGGGGCATTTGCCAGTCATCTCTGGTCACTTCTGGGCATCGAGGCCATGAAAAAGGATGCGCTGAATCAGACCGTGACACAGGCGATTCAACGCAAAAAGCAGGTACAGAAAAAACCCGGGGCCCGCGCCTATATCAATCCGTTTCACAGAGTCTGAGAGGCTGAAGGCTGAAGGGGCGGCAACGGGCATTCAGGCGGAGCAGCCGTCTGACGGCCAGCCAAAAAATAAACAGCGAACCGCAGAATATCGAACAAGGAACCGCGGAAGGATGAACACGGCTTGTGGCGGTCCGGCAAAGCAGCCGAAAACTTCAAACTTTGACATTCCTTGTTCGATATTCGTTTTTTTCTGTTGATGTATTTTCACGGTAAACG
>DFZE01000294.1:0-12497 GCA_002382065.1 Desulfobacteraceae bacterium UBA4064 | reverse complement strand
GGACGCTCCTACGGAGCTTGATGGTATATGTCTATTTTTAGCGGCATTTTCACGGTAAACGATCATGACGCCTTCCGAATGGTTTAGGCTGAAGCCTGAAGGGCCGCTTCAGGCGGAGCAGCCGTCTGACGGTCAGTCGGCCTCTCAATACTGAATGAATTTTCACGATTACATTTATACCAAAAAAAGGAGAAACCAGGATGACGGATATCGCACAGGGTGTTGTCAATTTTATTGATTTGAATGTGATGAATATCAGCTTTTTATTTATCGTCGGATTTATCGGTGGCCTGGTCAGTGGTTTTATCGGGTCCGGCGGGGCGTTTGTGTTGACGCCCGGCATGATGAGTCTGGGCGTGCCCGGAACAGTTGCAGTTGCCAGCAACATGTGTCATAAATTCCCCAAAGCCATGGTGGGGGCATTCAAACGCTTCAAATACGGTCAGGTGGATATCAAACTGGGCGTGGTCATGGCGGTTTCCGCCGGAATCGGTGTTCAGTTGGGCATCAAGCTTCAACAGTGGATTTTAAATACCTGGGGACAGGCCGGATCGAATCTGTATGTCAGTCTGTCGTTTGTCGCAGTCCTGGTGATTGTGGGGGGATACATGTTTCGGGATGTTATCCGGCCTGAGAAGAAAACCGAAGACAATTCGCGTCCATCATTGGCCAAACGGCTGCAGGCCATTCATCTGCCGCCCATGATATACTTCAAAACCGCCGATGTTCGTATTTCACTCTGGTTTACGGTGCCGGTCGGTTTTGCCACCGGTATGCTGGCCGCAACCATTGCGGTCGGCGGATTTATTGGTGTCCCCGGCATGATTTATGTCATCGGCGCATCCGGACTGGTCTCCTCCGCCACGGAATTGGTCATCGCTTTCATGATGGGTCTGGGCGGTTCCATCAACTGGGCCATTCACGGTATGGTCGATATTCGGCTGACCCTGATCATTCTGGGCGGCTCTTTGCTGGGGGTGCAACTGGGGGCTATCGGAACGACCTATGTCAGTGAAAAAATGATCAAGGTCGTCATGGCGGCCATCATGCTGATTGTTGCGGTCAGCCGGGGGTTTGCCCTGCCCAAATATCTCAACGAGCTTCAGTTGATCACAATGGACCCTGCCATTATTGGCGTTCTGGACACAATCAGTTTCATCATCATGTGTCTGGGACTTCTGACCGGCGCGGTCATCATTCTGGGCAGCATGTGGAAAGCCAGAAGACCGGCGGTACAACTTCAGGAAGGCTATGAAGCGGTTTAATTATATTCTGGTGGGGGTGGATGCATCCGATTCCGGGTTTCATGCCCTGGATCAGGCCATCCACCTGGCCAGATGGTCCAAAAGTCAGGTTACGGGACTTGCTGTCGTACCATTTTATGAGGGTGATCTCAGCCTTGTCGGTGTCAAAAATCCCAAGACAATCATCGATGGCCCGGGTCAGGATATCCTGATCCGGGCCATCGACCTGGCAGATTCCCATCATTTTCATATCCAGATTGCCTGCGAGAGCGGTGATCCGGCTGATAAAATTCTGTCCCATGCCCAAAGCATACAAGCGGACCTGATTGTCATCGGAGCCGGAAGAATTTGGTCCCGTCTGGCTGCCATCATGGGCGGAACACTTGGCCGCATCATCCGGCAGTGCAGGCAGGATGTTCTCATCATTCCCGAGGGTACAGCGTTGGCGTGGGACCATGTTCTGGTCATTCTTTCCGGTCAGGAGCAAAACACCGGTATGCTCGTTCAATCCCTGGAACTTCTGACATATTGTGGTGGAAAAAGCATGACGGTATCGATTCCGGATCGGCTGCCAGAAAGTCAGGCAAATCAAATTTATAATGAAAAGGCCATTCAGGACTGCCTGGACCGCATCCGCGAGTCTCATATCCATGCCGTCGGCATTCAGGACTGCCGGTTGGTCCGCAGGCCCCACGACCTTGATTTTTCAACGCCTTCCATTCCGGAGCAACCCTCTTTGGTGATTCTGTCCCGCCCTGCCGGAAACCGGTTCAACCAGTTCCGCTATTCCATGACGGCTGAAAAATGGATCCGGTTATCGCCCTGTCCGGTCATGCCAATCCATTCGTGTCTGTACGAAACATGTTCTCCTTGACAGATAGGACAACAAGGGACATCATCATACAACATTATCTAATTTGTCTATTTCAAAGGAAAGAAGCGACTCACCAATGCAACTGGGTGTCAGAGATATCGCCGGGATGCTGAATGTCTCGGAAAAAACCATTTACCGCTGGATCAAGCAAAAAAAGCTGCCGACCTACCGCGTCAATGATCAGTACCGGTTCAACCGCGCCGAGATATTGGAATGGGCTACCGCATCCCGGGTGAACATATCCCCGGATCTGATGACAGAACCGCATACAACCGATCAGCCGTTGCCTAGGCTGGATCACGCCCTGCAATCGGGTGGAATTCATTACCGTCTTTCCGGGACGGACAAGGTCTCCGTGCTTCAGGCCGTGGTTCAAACCATGCACTTGCCGGAGGAGGTTGACCGGTCATTTTTGCATCAGGTGCTTGTGGCAAGAGAATCTTTGGGCTCAACCGGCATTGGAGACGGTATCGCGATCCCCCATGTTCGCAACCCCATTGTCCTTCACATTCAGCGTCCGGTGATTGTCCTGTGCTTCCTGGAGCATCCCATCGACTTCGATTCACTGGACGGTCATCCCGTGAGCGCCCTGTTTACCCTGGTCAGTCCCACCGTACGCGGTCATCTCCATCTGTTGTCCAAATTGTCTTTCGCCCTTCGTGATCCGGAATTCAAGGCGGTCATCACGAATCAGGGTTCCCGACAAGATATCCTGTTCCATGCCACCCGCATCGAAGACAAGCTGTTGCCTGCCCGGGAACATTCCCCATAATTTTCATCCATCGCGTTACCGTGAAAATCAGTGGTCAGAAGACGGACGACAGCCCTCAGATCTCCGTTGTCTGTCCTCTGCCCTCTGTCATCTGGCCACGGGTCACTATCCACCTGGCCACTGATTCCGGAGGCAGGCAACCCCGGATCAATACCATTCGGTAATCGAATATCATCAGGATTGAAGGTATGGGCATTCTTTTTTTTACATCGTTGGGGGTGATTCAGTTCAGTGGTCTCTTTGCTCTGGCATTGGGCAGACAATCCCGGTTGGCCAATTCAGTCGGGTCCGGCGGTGCGCTTGTCGGCGCCCTGATCGGGCTTGTGCCAGCGGTCCGCCTGTTTTTCACCGGGCAAATCATGACGGTTTATCGACCCTGGAACATTCCTTACGGATCCCTTTCATTTCAAATCGATGCCTTGTCCGCCTTTTTTTTACTCCCGATATTTCTGCTTTCGGCCGTTTGTGCCGCTTATGGCGCCCAGTATCTTCTGCCTTACCGGGAAACAAAAAATCTGGGTGCATCCTGGTTTTTTTTTAACACACTGGTGGTCAGCATGGCCCTGGTAGTGACGGCGCGCAATGGCATCCTGTTTCTGATGACATGGGAAATCATGTCTCTGGCATCCTATTTTCTGGTGACATTTGAGCATGAAAAAAATCAGGTTCAGCATGCGGGCTGGATCTATCTGACCGCCACCCATCTGGGAACCGCATGTTTACTGGCGCTGTTTGTGTTATTGGCCCGGGAATCCGGCTCGATGGATTTTGACCGGTTTGAATCCCTGCGGTTTCATACGGACGCCATTGCAGGCATGGCATTTGTACTGGCCCTGATCGGCTTTGGAACCAAGGCCGGATTCATGCCCCTGCATGTCTGGCTGCCGGAAGCACACCCGGCTGCACCCAGTCATGTTTCGGCCCTCATGTCGGGGGTGATGATCAAAACCGGAATTTACGGACTGGTCCGCATACTGGAATTTTTGACATTCCCTGAGGCCTGGTGGGGCGGGGTACTGATGATCATCGGTTTGACATCCGGTATTCTGGGCGTGCTGTTTGCATTGGCCCAGCATGACCTCAAACGACTTCTGGCCTACCATAGCGTGGAAAATATCGGTATTATCGCGATGGGACTTGGGCTGGGACTGTTTGGAATTGCGACCCGGCATCCGGTTCTGGCGTGTCTGGGTTTTGCCGGCGGGCTGCTGCATGTCATCAATCATGCCCTCTTCAAAGGACTTCTCTTTTTGGGCGCAGGCGCCGTGCTGCATGCCACCCACACCCGAAACATGGATCAACTGGGCGGACTGATCACACGCATGCCCTGGACTGCGGGTGCGTTTGCGTTGGGTTCAGTCGCCATCTGTGGTTTGCCCCCCCTCAATGGATTTATCAGTGAATTTTTCATCTATGTCTGTTCATACGCAGCGTTGGGCAGTCCGGACATTTCAGGGCCGGCAGGCGCAGGCATCATTATGGGTCTGGCCATGATTGGAACTCTGGCCGTGGCCTGCTTCACCAAGGTTTTCGGCGTGGTGTTTCTGGGTGTTCCCAGAACCGCATGTGCAGAACAGGCGCATGAATCCGGATGGATCATGGTGGTTTCCATGATAATTCTGGCCCTGGGCTGTGTGGGCGTTGCCGGTGCTGCGCCATGGATTGTTTCCCTGATGAATCCGGTTATCGCCCGAATCACCGGCTTTTCAGCAGGCGTCGTTCATGGGCATCTGACCATCATTCAGCAACCGCTCGAGTCCGTTACCCGGATTTCGGCGCTCCTGTTGGCCGGCATAGCCGGTTTGGCCCTGATTCGTCACCGCCTTCTTGCCCGAAAAGCGGTTGCCCAGTCCCCGACCTGGGATTGCGGCTACAGCCAACCGACTGCCAGAATGCAATATACGGCATCCTCCTATGCCCAACCATTGACCCGGATGTTTGGCGCATTTCTGCAAACGCAGTGTCAATATGCGGCGCCCGATGGATTTTTCCCACAAGCGCAATCCCATTTGCATACCCATACCGACGATCTGTTTACCCGGCGGATTTATGAACCGGTTTTTCGCACAATGGTTCGATTGCTGCATGGCCTGTACTGGATGCAGCAGGGACATGTGCAGGTCTATGTTCTGTATATTGCGATAACACTTTTGTTCCTTTTGGTCTGGACATTGTGATGAACATCCTCCATCCATTGCTGAATCCTATTCTGGCGCTGTTTCTGGCGCCGCTGCTCCCGGGAATCATCAACCGCACCAAGGCAATTGTTGCGGGGCGAACCGGGCAGCCGCTGTTGCAACTGTATTATGACCTGTTCCGGCTGTTTCAAAAAAGCGCGGTGTACAGCCTGACGGTCAGTCCGATTTTTAAAGCCGGCCCCCTGGTGGGATTGGCCTGCATCGTGATGGGACTGACCCTGGTGCCGATGGGGGGCATTCCGTCCCTGTTTGGCTTTGCAGGCGATCTGGTTGTGCTGGCTTATCTGATGGGGCTGGCCCGATTTTTTACGGTCGCGGCAGCCCTGGATACCGGATCGGCTTTCGAAGGCATGGGCGCCAGTCGGGAGGTTCAATTCTCGGTTCTGGCAGAGCCTGCGCTGTTGTTGGGGTTGGCCGCCATCAGTCAGGTGGGCCTGATCCGACCGCTGACTGCCCTGCCAACGGCAATCCCTCTGGAGTCGCTTTCCGAAATGCTTGCACGCTTATCCATGTCGGTCTGGATGGCGGATGGAACGGTTTTGCTGCTAACTTCGGCTGCCCTTTTTATCGTCATGCTGGCGGAAAATTGCCGGATACCCGTCGATGACCCCACAACCCATCTGGAGCTGACCATGATTCACGAGGTCATGGTCCTGGATCACAGCGGTCCGGATTTCGGCATGATTCTGTATGCGGCCGCGCTGAAATTATGGATTTTTCTGGCGCTTTTGGCGGGGTTGCTGATTCCGGTTCGAACCGGAAACTTCTGGATGGATGGCGCATCGATTCTGATTGGCATGGTGGTGATTGCCATCGGAATCGGTGTCATCGAATCAATTAATGGGCGACTTCGGTTGATTCGTGTCCCCCAGCTTCTGGCTGGCGCACTGGTGCTTTCGGTTATGGCATTGGTGATGGTTCTTTGGGGGTAATATGAAATTATGGACTGAGACACTGATCGTTCTTCTGATTCTGACCAATCTGAAATTGATTTCATCCAGCCGGCTAAGCGCCTGTATCCGGATTGTGGCGGTGCAGGGCATTCTGCTTGGCGTGGTGCCGCTTCTGGCCGGACAAAACCCGCTGACCTGGCGGATTGCGTCCCTTGCCGGATTGACCATGATCCTCAAAGGCATGGTCTTCCCCTGGCTGCTGTTAAAGGCCATGCGATCGGCCAATGTCAGGCGGGAAATGGAACCGTTTGTGGGATATTCCGCATCATTGATTGTGGCAGCAGGCCTTTTGGGGTTTTCCATCTGGATGGGCCGACAGTTGCCCATGCCGTTTGCCGTTGCATCGCCGCTGATCACCCCCATGGCCGTGTTTACCATCATGATCGGTCTGTTTGCCGTCATCAGCCGCCGAAAAGCCGTAACCCAGGTATTGGGATACCTGGTAATGGAAAACGGTATCTATGCGTTTGGTCTGTCCTTTGCCCAGCAGGAGCCGTTTCTGATTGAACTGGGAACCCTGCTGGATGTGTTCATGGCGGTGTTTGTCATGGGGATCACCATTTTTCATATCAACCGGGAATTCAATCATATCGATGCCGATCGGTTGAATGCGCTCAGGGGGTAAGCCGGAATGATTTTATTGCTGATCTTGCTGCCGGTTCTGGCCGGAGTCATTTCCTTTTTTATTCGGCCGGGATGGATGTTGCGGAGCATTTTGCTGGCCACAGCCGGTTTTCATGCCCTGCTGACCGGTGGAACCTGGCTTCGGCAACCGGCTTCGGTTCTGGAAGAATGGCTATTTCTGGATGCGCCTGGACGCCTTTTTTTAAGCATTACCAGCCTGCTGTTTCTGGTCACATCGGTCTATGCACTCGGATATCTGATGCGGGAGGACTGGGGGCAGCGCCAGGATTTTGAAGAAGGCATGCTTTTTACCAATGCACGGGAATCGGTTTTTGTCTGCTGCCTGCTCATTTTTCTGGGCATGATGACCCTGGTGACGGTCAGCCAGCATTTCGGATTGCTCTGGGTCGCGGTGGAAGCAACCACCCTGGTCAGTGCGCCGCTTATTTATTTTCACCGACACGTGCGATCCCTGGAAGCCACCTGGAAATACATCATGATCTGCTCGGTGGGCATTGCACTGGCGCTTCTGGGCAACTTTTTTCTGGCAGTCGCCGCCACAACCGCCACGGGTCACGATCATGTGCCCCTGCTGGTCAACAGCCTGGTGAATGGCGCCGCAAATCTGAGCCGTCCGTGGTTGAAAGCCGCGTTTATTTTCATGCTGGTGGGATACGGCACCAAAATGGGCCTGGCCCCCCTTCATACCTGGCTTCCGGATGCCCACAGCGAGTCCCCGTCCGTGATTTCGGCCCTGCTTTCCGGCGCCCTGCTCAACTGTGCCTTTTTGGCCATTTTGCGGATCAACCAGGTCTGTATCGCGGCCGGTCTGGCGGAATACGGCAAGACCCTGCTGCTGGGGTTTGGTCTCTTTTCCATGCTGGTAGCCGCATCGTTTATTGTCAAACAGTTGGATTTCAAACGCCTGCTGGCCTATTCCAGCGTTGAGCACATGGGCATTCTGTCGCTGGCTGTCGGTCTTGGCGGCGACGGCGTGTATGCGGCCATGCTGCATGCAATCAATCATTCCCTGACCAAGGCCATGCTGTTTCTGGTCGCAGGAAATATCCTGGCGGTCTATCACAGCAAATCCACAACCGATATCCGGGGCATTTCCAGCATACTGCCCATCAATGGCGTATTGTGGATCGTCGGTTTTCTGGCCATCACCGGATCACCGCCTTTTGGGCTTTTTGTCAGTGAACTGCTGGTTCTGAAAGCGGCCCTCGATCAGGGTCATGTGGCCATTGCCATGGCCTATCTCGGGCTTTTGGGTATCGTTTTTATCGGTATGGCAGCCATTTTTTGCAGAATGGTTCAGGGATATCCGGCTGAACTGCCGACGTTCGATACCAGCCAACTGGTTCCGAACCGTACTGTCGCAACGGCATCCCGATTCTTTCACGAATCTCCCCTGTCGGTTTTGCCACCCATTGTGTTGGGGATGCTGGTGACACTTCTGGGTCTTTTTATTCCGTCACCATTGCAGCAAACATTGATACGGGCTGCCGCCACGGTTAGTGGCCAGTAGAATGCCGATATTCCGATATGCCGACATTCCGGCATTGTCACCGGCCACTGCATTCAGGAGATTTTGATTATGTCAGACAATCTGTCCAATCTGTTTTCCATGCCAAACGGTCATGCCGTGGATATAAAATCCCTTGACCGCCTGAACATATCCCAATTTCAGGAAACCGTCATGAATGGTATCGGTCAGGGTCTTCGCATTTCGGCGATGTTCGCGCATCCGGTATCATCGGACGGGCTGCGGATATGGGCCATTCTGACTCATGATCGACAGTCGCTGGTGGTTCCGGTTTATACCGATTTGAAAACCCGATGCTATCCCTCCCTGACCCCGCAATGCCCCCAGGTTCAGGGCTTTGAACGGGAGATGTTCGAGCAGTGGGCGCTTCGACCAGAAGGTCATCCCTGGCTGAAACCGCTCCGCTTTCATGATGCGTATGGAAATACGGGTCTTTCCAAATCATGTCAATCCCCGGTCATGGGCGTGACGGATTTTTTTCGGGTGGCAGGTGAGGATGTCCATGAAGTGGCGGTTGGTCCGGTTCATGCCGGGATCATTGAACCCGGTCATTTCCGGTTTCAGTGTCATGGAGAAACGGTGCTGCATCTTGAAATTGCGCTGGGATATCAACACCGGGGGGTTGAACGCCATCTGATCGGCGGACCGAACTCCCGAACCATCCATTACATGGAAACCCTGGCCGGTGATACCACGATCGGTCATGCCACGTCTTACTGCCAGGCCATCGAGTCCCTCTCCGGCGCCAGGCCGTCCCTGCGGGCCCTGGCATTGCGGGGTGTCGCGCTGGAACTGGAACGGATCGCCAATCATGTGGGCGACCTGGGAGCATTGTCCGGAGATGTGGGATTTTTGCCGACGATGTCGTATTGCGGACGGATTCGGGGCGATGTTCTCAATATCAGTGCCCTGATTTGTGGAAACCGCTTTGGCAGGGGCTTGATTTGTCCGGGTGGGGTGGCGTTTGATATGGACGGGCAAAGAGCGTCGGAACTGAGGCGCCGCCTGGACGATGTCGAGGCCGATCTGAATTCGGCCATTGATCTGCTTTGGAAAACATCCTCTGTCATGGCGCGGTTTGAGGGAACCGGCGCGCTTTCCCGGGATCTCTGCGATCAATCGGGTCTGGTCGGTCCGGTTGCACGCGCCAGCGGCATCGAACGGGATATTCGACAGGATTTTCCCCTGGGTATTTTTCAATATACCCAGATCCCCATCTGCACAGGTGATTCCGGTGACGTGTTTGCGCGGGCGTATGTGCGATGGCTGGAAATTCAACGGTCCATCATGTTCATTCGGGAACAGATCGGCACGCTGCCCGATGGAAATAGTGTGCAGCCAGCCGCCGATTTACTTTCCGATCATTTGACGGTCAGTTTGACAGAAGGCTGGCGTGGAGAAATCTGTCATGTCGCGCTGACAGATGATCAGGGGCGTTTCCGGCATTACAAAATTGTGGACCCCTCGTTTCACAACTGGATTGGGCTGGCGATGGCGCTTCGCGGTCAGCAGATTTCCGATTTTCCGCTGTGCAACAAGAGCTTCAATCTGTCTTATTGTGGACATGATCTGTGAGCGGGGATTGGAAGTCGGGGGACAGAGGTCAGATTTTGAAGATAGTGACAAAAAAGGTGATGAATCCATGTTAGATGTGTTGTTGGCGCGCATTCAGCAGAAACACCGTACCATCTCTTATCCAAAAGCGCCTGCTCCCAAATTGCCGGACCGCTATGTGGGCTTGCCGGTAATCCGTCAGGAAAACTGTTTGCCGGGTTGCAGGTTATGTACCGATGTTTGTCCGACACACGCCATTTTTCGGGATCCGAATCTTAGGCTGGATCTGGGCCGCTGTATTTTATGTCGAAAATGCGAGAAGTCCTGTTTGAAAGGCTGCATTCAGTTTGGTTCGGATTATCGCATGAGTGTCCGCAGACGGGAGCATCTGTACATGGACGGCCAGGCGATTCAACTGGCCGAATCGCTGGATGCGGCTGGAAAACGGTTGTTCGGACGCTCTCTCAAACTTCGTGAGGTCTGCGCCGGTGGATGCAATGCGTGCGAGGCCGATATCAATGTACTGGGAACCGTCGGTTGGGATCTGGGCCGGTTTGGCATTCAGTTTGTGGCATCCCCCCGACATGCGGATGGACTGTTGATTACCGGGCCGGTGACCGTCAACATGAAAGAGGCGCTTTTGAAAACCTATGCCGCGACGCCTTCACCCAAACTGGTTATTGTGGCCGGGGCCTGTGCCATTTCCGGCGGAATTTATGCCGGTCATGAAATGGTCTGTGATGGCGCAACCGGTCTGCTGCCGGTGGATCTGTTCATACCGGGTTGTCCGCCTCATCCGGTGACAATTCTGGATGGCCTTTTGCGATTGCTTGGCCGGATACGCTGATGGTGTTTCTGCAACCATCGCAAATTGGTAAAAATGTATTATTATTTTTTTCATGGATTTTAAGATGATTTTGGGAAGGCGCCAGGGAGGGGACAGGTTTTTTTGGGCCACCCCCGACCGATAACGCACCCAAACGCTTTATCCTGAACGACATGATCGGTTGTTATTGAAATTGAGAAGGGTTTTAAAGAAGACTTAAAAATGATCGGAAAGGAAAAGAAAGATGTCAGTCATTACCATATCCCGAGGGTCCTACAGCCGGGGAAAAGAAGTTGCCGAAGGAGTTGCTGAAAAACTGGGGTACCAATGTATTTCCCGGGATATTCTTCTGGAAGCTTCCGAAGAATTCAATTTGCCGGAGATCAAGCTGATTCGCGCACTTCGTGATGCACCATCGGTGCTGTCCCGATTCATGCATGGCAAGGAACGATATCTTGGCTATATCCGTTCTGCGCTGTTGCAGCATGTGGAAAGCGATAATGTCGTGTATCATGGTCTGGCCGGGCATTACTTTCTTCGGAATATTCCGCATGTTTTAAAAATCAGGATCATTGCCGACATGAATGATCGGGTAAAGGAAGAGATGCGGCGGGAAAAAATTTCGGAAGAGGCTGCGCGAACCATTCTGGAAAAAGATGATGAAGAGCGCAGAAAATGGGGTATTCAGGTGTATGGGGCCGATACCTGGGACAGCCGGCTGTATGATATGGTGCTTCATATCAAGGCATTGACCGTTTCGGACGCGATTGACATGATCATGGATACGGTTCAAAAGCCCATTTTTCAAACGACTCCGGAATCACGAAAAATGGTTCACAACCTGGCGCTTGCAGCCAAAGTCCAGGCCAAACTGGTGAAAATGGCGCCGACAGTTCAGGTATCAGCCGTTGATGGCACGGTTACGGTCAATCATGCCACTGGAGGTTTGCCTGTGGAAAAGGATATCCTGGCAGAGATCAAAAACATTGCCGAAAAAGTTGACGGCGTGAAGACGGTTGTCCTGAATTTGATTGAAGCGCCATCCGATTGCCATCATATCAATCCGTTTTATAATATCGGATGCCAATGATAAGTATTTTTCGACTTGATCATCGTTCGGGAGGCAAGCTGACTGAGCCATTGGCATACCTCCCGAATTATCCATTCAAATCACGCCGGCATCGGATTTTTTGATCCATCCGATTTTGTCTTCCGATTATCAGCCCAGTAGGGGCGGCCTGTTTGTAGAAATTGACGGAATACCAATCCATCGAGCGCCATCGGAGCGACCTGTTTCGATTGGTAACAGGCCGCCCCTATGGGGCTTGAAGGAACATGGGGGTGTCATCGCTACAAACTGGATGCTCCTACGGAGCTTTGTCGTATTTTTGGCATTGTAATGATACCCCCCAAATCCGTTACAATCAGATCCATATTGGTCGTTAATATTGTACGCTCGATATAATCAGCCTCCAGATTGGATAACATGTCCGAAAAGCTTTATCTATAAAGCGATATCTCTCTCAGAGAGATTACATGTACGGGCCAGACTGTCTGCATATTTTGCCGCAGTGACCGGAGACCAGACTTCCCGGACAAACTGGCACAATATGGGGTTGTATCCAAAACCGATCCGAGCACAGGAAGACCTTGCAGGCAGAATTTCAATCTTGATACTTTTTTCCCCATACCGGCGAACAAGACCCAAAAGCGTTTGTTTGGGGTCTTCAAGCGATTCCGGATATCTCGGTATTTTTTCGACGGGTACTCCTGAAAAATTTGAAAATCCCTCCCTGTCCGCCAACAGCCACGCTTCGACTTCACGAACGGCCACACGAAACAGCATGTTGTCCGGCAATTGCTGGCTGCCACGCCAATCAGATATCAATGTTGGCGCACACGC
>DFZE01000192.1:1096-19411 GCA_002382065.1 Desulfobacteraceae bacterium UBA4064 | reverse complement strand
AATAAATCCACATCTTGCTTGTCTTTTGGCCCGTCTGCTGCGTTACATCCACCGGCACATATCCCGATATGCACCGGCGGATGCGCCTTGCAGACGAACCAAAATCCGTCGCAATCCAGTGTTATTTATTTCCGACAGCCTAAAGAAAAATGATTTCCGGCGTTACAGCCGATCCGTTGAATGACAGTTTCATGGCGGACGGGGTAAATCCATTCCGGGGGTGCGATGCACTGCCCGGATTGATGACCAGAACCTGTTCCTGTTTTTCCATCATGGGCTGATGGGTATGCCCATGAATGACCACCTGAATGTCTGCTGCGCCGGGGTCCAAATCCAGCGCGCTGATATCATGCAGCAGATAAATCCGATTTTTTCCGATCTGAAAGAGTTCGGTCCGGGAAAGATGCGTGGTCCATTGCCCCCGGTCCATGTTTCCCCGGACCGCGACAACCGGGGCTATGGCAAGCAACCGCGTCAGAATGTCTTCCGTATCCAGGTCTCCGGCATGAATGATCAGATCGGCCCGCTGTAAAACGGACACAGCGGCTTCAGACAGCCTGCCATGTGTATCGGAAATCACCATGGCCGTCAGGCGGTCCGGGAAATCGACCGGATTCAACGGGTTAAGCGTTTGATGCAAACCGTCAGTCATTGGCACATGTCTCCAGTATTCCGCAAATCTCGGCGGTCATGTTGGGGATGCTGAAATGGGGCGATTCAATCGCGCCCGATGGACAGGCCGCGGCACAGGCGCCACACCCCTGGCACAGGCTCTCCTGAATGACCGGCGGATGGGATTCCCGGTCAATGGCCTGATACGGGCATATGGATATGCACACACCGCATTCGGCGCAGTTTTCCGCATGGATAAAAGACGCCCATGGCGACAGGGCATGCATCTGGCCGGGTGCAAAACGCGACAGAATCTGACCGGCGGCAGCCTGGGCCTGAAGCACGGAATCTGAAATGGACTCCGGTCCCATGCAGCATCCGGCGGCATAAATGCCGTCCCGGGTCGTGGTAACCGGCGCCAGGTGATGATGGCCTTTCTGAAAAAATCCGTCCGGCGATTGCGAAATGCGGAGTGTTTCCGCCAGAGATGCCAGATGTCGGCCACCGGTCCAGGAAGGCCCGATAACCAGCATATCGCATCCAAAAGTCTGAATATGGTCCGATCGATCGGCATATCGGATTTCAAGCATTGCATTCTGATTCCGGATTTCAGGCGCTTTGGAATCATCAACTGGATGGTTGACCATCGTGTCGGCCGGACCCGGGTGATCCAGGGCAGATGCCACCCCCAAAATAAACGCATGAATGAGACATTGCGGCGCTTTCTCCCGGATCAGTGCGGAAAACCGCTTCAGATACTGGCGCCATCCAAATGAATCCGTTCGACTTGTACTGGAATCGGGTGAGGCATCCAGAAATAACCCGACCGTATCCGGACAGGCATCGTCTTTTTTTACAAGCCTGCCCTGCGTTGGGCCACTGGAATGGATCAGACGTTCAAATTCAAATGCCGTCAGGACATTGTCATAATCCGCCGGAAGGACTCCATTGGCCACAGTTGAACCGTCACCATCATTGCCGGTACACAGAACAATGGCCCCGCAGTCAATATCCCGAACCTGCCCGGTTTGCTCAAAATGGATGGCATCGAACGGACAGACTGACTGACAGGCCGTGCAGGATTCTTCCGCCCAATGACGGCAGGCATCCGGGTCCAGAACCGCCAGACTGGGAAGTGATCCGGGGTAGGGAATGGAAATGGCTTTCCGCCGACCCAGATTTTCTTCAAATTCGTTTGGAAGCTCAACCGGACAGACGTCCACACAGGCCCCGCATCCCAGACAGGCGGCTTCATCCACAAACCGGGGCCGTGTTTTCACCGTCACGATAAAATTTCCGGCATAGCCCAGCACCCGCCCCATCTCGCTCAGAAGCATGACATGAATCTGGGGGTGATGCAGAACCTCATCCATGAGCGGGTCCAGCATACAGGATGCACACGACATTTCCGGGAAAACGGATTCAAGCGTTGCCGTTCGGCCACCGATGCAGGGCTTTTTTTCAACCAGATACACAATCCGGCCCGCATGGGCCAGCAGAATGGCGGCACTCAGTCCGGCCACACCCGCGCCGACAATGACGGTCTCCATTCGACAGGCCACATATCGGGCCTTTATCGGCAAATGGGTGACAACCCGGCGGAGAGCGGCCCGAATCAGTCGCAGGGGTTTTTCCAGACCGGTTTTCTGGTTTGGTGAAACCCAGATGCATTGCTCACGGATATTGACGGGTTGCAGCAGAAACGGGTTCAGACCCGCCCGGGTCATGACCGTTTGAAATGTCTGCTCATGTTCCTTGGGAGAGCAGCCGGCGACAACCACATGGGTCAGATTATGGGACCGGATATCATCGGCCAGGGATGTCTGCCCGGCTTCGGAACACACCAGCGGAACCGATTGAATCCAAACGAGATTCGGTTCGGGTTCGAGGGCGTCAATCAGGGCCGGCACATCCAGGGCCTGTTTGATCAGGGTTCCGCATTCGCAGATAACCAGGCCGATCCGTATGTCTGTCACCATCAGAACGCACCCAGTTGACAGGGTCTGATACGGATTCCCAGGGTTTCACAGATACCGGACAGTTTCATTTTGGGAACACCGGCGGATTGGGCCAGATGCCATATTTTTTCACAGGACAGGATATTGTCAACCGTAAGGGACTGAAGTGCCCGGATCAATTCGGGGTCCGGATTCTCCACTGGTTTGACAATCTTTTTTCCCGGGAGATAACCAAACAGGCCCAGTTGACAATGGGTCAGACGAATCTCCAGGGCATCCAGTGCCTTTCCGGCATCAGATGGCGACACATCCACGTGTTTCAGAATATCAAACACGCTGGCGCAGGCAATTTTGTTCTCTTTAACGGTCTGCATCAGCCGCTCCTGGAAGCGCGGATCGAGGCGGGTAATATCGAAACTGGTATCGCGGACTTTTTCATGCATTCCCATCGGATGATCTTCCTTTCTTCATAACTGGCCATAACCCCGGATTTGAAAGAAATCTTCGAAAGCCTATGGCAGGGGATTGAAAATCATGATAAAACGAAAACGTTTTACCGTGAAAATATATTCAGTATTGAGATTTGAGTAGTGAGCCAGGCCGACTGACCGTCTGCTCTGGCTGAAAGCTGTATGCCGCACCTTCAGCCTTCAGTCTTTAACCTTATATAATATATCACAACCACCATGACCCTATCCATTCAAAGAAAACAGACACGGCAGATTCATGTCGGACCGGTTCCGGTCGGTGGCCTGGCCCCGATAACGGTTCAGTCCATGACCAACACGCAAACCCGGGATATTGCGGCAACCGTTTCCCAGATTCACCGGCTTCAGGCCGCCGGCTGCGAAATTGTCCGGGTGGCGGTTCCGGACATGGACGCCGCCAATGCCATTACCGAAATCAAGCGGCAGATTACCATTCCGGTTATCGCGGACATTCATTTCGATCATCGTCTGGCCATCGCTTCTGCCAATGCCGGCGCCGACTGCCTCCGCATCAATCCCGGAAACATCGGGAGTGACAAAAAAGTTCGGGCGATTGTGCAAACGGCCAGGTCCTGCAACATTCCCATCCGCATCGGGGTCAATGGCGGTTCATTGGAAAAGGATATATTGCAAAAACACGGTGGCGTCAATGCCGAAGCCATGGTGGAAAGTGCGCTTCGAAACATTGACCGTCTGGCCGACATGGATTTTCATGATATCAAGATATCGATCAAGGCGTCTGATGTCGGCCGCACGCTTCAGGCATACCGCCTGATGGCGGACCAGTCCGATGTCCCCCTTCATGTCGGTGTTACCGAAGCGGGTTCACTTTTTTCCGGCATTGTCAAATCCAGCCTCGGAATTGGCATGCTGCTGTCGGAAGGCATCGGTGACACCCTGCGGGTGTCTCTGACCCGTGATCCGGTTGAGGAAATCCGCGTCGGATATGAAATTTTGCGGGCACTGGATATCCGGCGGCGCGGGCCGGAAATCATTTCCTGCCCCACGTGCGGACGATGCCAGATCCCCCTGTTTGATATTGTGGAACAGGTGGAAGCGGCGCTCATGAACAGCACCATGGATATTAAAATTGCCATCATGGGATGCGTCGTCAATGGGCCGGGAGAGGCCAAAGAGGCGGATATCGGCATTGCCGGTGGTGATGGTCTGGGCATATTGTTCAAAAAAGGGAAGGTGGTCAAGAAAATTTCCCAGGAAAATCTGGTTGAGGGACTACTGGAAGAGCTGAATCGAATCGAGAAAGGATCGTTATGGCAAAAGCAGAAAAAAGCGCAATAACACCCACGCGGGCGGATGATTATCCCGAGTGGTATCAGCAGGTTGTCAAGGCATCGGATATGGCGGAAAAATCACCGGTGCGCGGTTGCATGATCATCAAACCCTGGGGATACGCCCTGTGGGAGAATATCGTGCGGGCGCTGGATGACATGTTCAAGGCAACCGGGGTCAAAAATGCCTATTTCCCCCTGTTTATTCCGTTAAGCTTTCTTCAGAAAGAAGCGGATCATGTGGAGGGATTTGCCACGGAGTGTGCCGTGGTGACCCACCACCGGCTGGAAAAAGATGAAACCGGCGGCCTGGTGCCTGCCGGCAAACTGACAGAACCACTGGTCGTTCGGCCAACATCCGAGACCATCATCGGTGATGCCTTTTCCAAATGGATCAGCAGCTACCGGGATTTGCCCATGCTTTTGAATCAGTGGGGCAACGTGGTGCGCTGGGAAATGCGGACCCGGATTTTTTTGAGGACCAGTGAATTTTTATGGCAGGAAGGACACACGGTTCATGCAACCGAAACCGAAGCCCGGGAACGCACCCGTCTGATGCTGGATATTTATGCCCGGTTTGTGGAGGGGCATCTGGCCATACCCGTTGTACGGGGACGGAAGTCTCCTGCCGAAACCTTTCCGGGTGCGGTGGAAACCCAGTGCATCGAGGCCATGATGCAGGACAGAAAGGCGCTTCAGGCCGGCACCTCCCATTTTCTGGGACAAAATTTTGCCAAAGCCTCGGGCATCCGGTTTCAAAGCCGGGAAGAAACCGAAGAATATGGCTGGACCACTTCCTGGGGGGCTTCCACCCGGCTGATCGGCGGAGTCATCATGACCCATGGAGATGACAACGGTATTGTACTGCCGCCCCGGATTGCCTCTTCCCATATTGTTCTGCTGCCCATATTCCGCACGGATGACGAAAAGCCGGGTGTCATGGATTTTACCCGGAAACTGGCGGATGAATTGAGCCATATCCGATATCACGAACGGATGCTTCAGGTTGAAATCGATGACCGGGATATCGGTGGCGCCAGGGGATGGGAGTGGATCAAAAAAGGCATTCCGATTCGGATAGAGATTGGTCCCCGGGACATTGCAGCCGATTCGGTGTTTTTTGCCAGACGGGATAAAAGCCCCAAAGAGAAGGTGTCTCTCACGCGGGCCGATTTTCTGAACCGTGTCACGGGCATTCTGGATGAGATGCAAAAAAATCTTTATGATCAGGCGGTCCGGTTTCAACAGGAACATACCCGGATCATCGATGACAAAACCGCATTCTATGATTTTTTTACATCAAAAAATTCCGACAAGCCGGAAATTCATGGCGGATTTGCCCTCAGCCGGTGGTGCGGCTCCGGTGCGTGCGAGGCCAAAATCAAGGCGGATTTGACCGTTACCATCCGATGCATTCCATTTGATGCCACGGTTGAAACCGGCCCCTGCATCTGCTGCGGTGGGCCCAGCACTCAGCAGGTGGTGTTTGCCAAAGCGTATTGACGCAATTGTCGCTGGCCGTCGGGTAAGAGCCTGTTTGAAGATTCCGTCTGAGGCCCGCTAACTGCGTTGGAAAGCACCTCAAAATGCTCACATACTCCGTGTATGCTCCGCTTTTGATGCGCCTTCCGCCTTGTTATCGGGCCTGATCCAGAATCCTCAAACAGGCTCTAAGGCGGCCAGCGTCAGCTTTTCTGATCGTTTCCATTCAACTGCATCACCTCCATCTGGCTGGTGAACAGATCGACCACCAGCAGCCGGTTTCGCAGAATTTCCTTTCGATTCAAAATGACCCGGATGACTTCGGCGGCTTCGAGCGAAGCGGCCAGCATGGCGGCAGGGGCCAGGGTTCCCAGATGGGTTTCAGCACCTTTTTCCGGTGCATCACGGGGATCGCCATAAATCTGTTTCAGCCCGGGGTCTTCGGGAAAAATGGTGGTTATCTGGGCAAACATCCCGGCCAGGGCAGCGGAAATCATCGGGATTTCAAGTGTTCTGGCAACCCGTTCCAGAATGAACCGGCCCGGGAGGGTGTCCAGGCAATCCACCCCCACATCCGCACCCGCCAGCAATTCCAGACCGTTTGAATCTGTCAGAAAATCCTGAAACGCCGATACTCGAACCGATTCATTGATTTCCCGAACCCGGTGCCGGGCCATTTCGGCTTTGGATTGATGCAGGCTGTTGTGGCTGGCCAATATCTGCCGGTTCAGGTTACTGTCTTCAAACCGGTCTCCATCGATCAGCTTCAAACTGCCAATGCCAGTCCGGGCCAGCAATTCCGTGACCGCACCGCCCAATCCGCCCAACCCCACAACCGCCACACAGGATTTCAGCAGCCGGATTTGATCTTCCAGAGACAGGGTGTTACGATTTCGAACATACCGTTCGGGCATGACCTGTTGCTGCAATGCGGCAATTTCCACATCCCGCCCATCCACTCCATGATTTTTTGACAGGCAGGTAACCGATTTGGAGGACAGACTCCGGTAGGGGGCGCCATCCGGCATAATCCGGTTGATGGCATGGCTGTCGATATCGGTATTCAAACGAGTCAAGACCATATCAGCCACCACCCACCGGCGGGAAAAGGGCCACCCGCTCGCCACCATGAAGGCGGGTTTCCAGGGTTTCCCGCTGTCCATCGATGAAAATCAGTTTGACCTGATCCAGTGGAATGTGGAGATCAATTGCCAGTTCCTGAATGGAAATTCCGGACTGGATGGGATAATCCGCACCATCCCGGGGTGAAAACCGGTTCAGGGAGGCATACAGCCGAAGTTGAATGGATGGATTCATGGATACTCCGTCATCAGAGATTCAGTTTTTTGAACACCCGCTCCGGGATCAGGGAAATGACCCGCATGATCCATTTCCACCAGCCCGGTGTATAAACGATATCCTGTTTTTTTCGGAACGCATCGTGTATCCGTCGGGCGACAATTTCCGGCCGGGTGGTCAACAGGCCGGGAAGACCAAGGCCATCGGTCATTTTGGTATGAATGAATCCGGGAAACACTGTCAATACGGAAACACCGGCAGGGTCCAGCCGATTTCTCAGGCCACTGAGAAAAACGGTCAGGGCGGCTTTGGATGCCCCGTAGTGATAATTGCTCTTTCTGCCACGGATTCCGGCAACCGAGCTGATGCCGATGATAAAGCCCTGCCTGCGGCGTTCAAAATCCGCTGCAATGATTTCCAGAATACTGACAGCCCCCATAAAATTTGTGTTGAAAATATGGCTGGCCTTCTGAAAATCCTGTTCGGCCTCTTTCTGATTCCCCAGGCAGCCAAATGCAACGATAACCCCATCAGGCCTGGGATCCAGACCCTGATAAAAATCAGAATGGGATGGATAGTCGAGGGCATCAAAATAACGGGCCTGGCAGACAACACCGGTTCGTATCTGCAGATCCGCCGCTTTTTTTTCCAGCAATTCCATATCCCGGGATGCCAGGACAAGCGTGCATGAACCCTGTTTGGCAAACTGCGTGGCCAGGCATCCGGCCAGATCCGAATTCGCTCCCAATATCAATATGTTCATCGTTATATTCCCAGTCGAATGGATTGCCGCGAGCAGAAACGGCTTGACAGACCATGGTCATCCCTCAGGCGTCTGAAGGCCGGCAAACCCGGATAACCGGCTGCAAACATGGATGCCGCCATCCGCACATCCTTGGCCAGATACAGCCGTCCGCCATGTTCGAGAACCATTTTATCCAGTTCATCCAGAAGTGCAAACACCGGTTTCTGAATTTTGAAATCCAGCGCCAGGGTATATCCCTCCAGGGGAAATGACAGATAGTTGTCATTTTGCGGTCCAAACAGTTTTAAAACCGCCAGAAAGGACGCCATGCCGGATGCGGCAATTCTGGTAAGAATGGACTGCATGGCAGCCGGGCCGTTTGATTTGGGAATGACACACTGGTACTGGGTGAATCCGGAACGGCCATACATGCGGTTCCAGTTTGCGATACTGTCCAGGGGATAAAAAAAAGGGTACAGGGAAACAATCGACTCACCCGAATTGGCTTTCTGCCTGCTGTAATAAAACCGGTTGAAAAGTTTGACCGAGGTCTGATTCAGAAAAAAACCCGGGGGGGTGATGGGTACAGACAGGGTTCTGTCCGGAGGCATGGCCAGTTGCCCGTCATCCGCATGTTCCCCGGTCAACAGAATGGATCTCCCCAGAGAGGCGCCTCCGGCCAGACAGTCGATCCAGGCCACGGAATAGGACGCCTGCCGCTCATCCTCAAACCCGGCAAAGACCGTATCCAGATCGTGGCAGGGGATGATTCGCTGGATCATCCGGGAACTGTTGACCCGACGCAGCCGGATTGCGGCCTGCAAAATCACGCCGGTCAGTCCCATCCCGCCGCAGGTGGCCAGAAACAGGTCCCGGTTGGTATCCTGGCTGCACCGGATGATGCTGCCGTCTGCCAGCATGACATCCATGTGAATGACGCACTGGCTGAAACAACCGGAGACATGATGGTTTTTCCCATGCACATCGCTGGCAATGGCGCCGCCGACCGTAATCCACCGGGTTCCCGGGGTGATGGTCAAAAAATATCCCCGGGGCAGGAACACATCAATCAGTTCGGACAGGAGAATGCCGCTTTCACAGGTGACAACACCCGAATCCGGTTCGAAACCCAGGATTTTGTTCAAGCGAATGGTTCGAATGATATGGCTCTGAAGCGCGCTGTCGCCATATGACCGCCCGTTTCCGTGGGCAATGGCATGTCCGGGGCGGGTGACAAGACCGGCGATACGGGATACGGTTTCCACATCATCGATATCGGCATGAATGACCGGATAACGGCCCCATCCGGACAGGACGTGACGTGTTTTGGGCTGAATGGATTGTTTCAAACCGGCAGGATTAGCGTGAGAATGCATCGTGATCAAACCATATTGTGATTTTTCAAAATACCCATTTGCGTTTTATCCGGGCAGCAGATCCATGATCCGGATCAGTTACGGGTAGAGAAGAATCAGAAAATGAATCAGCCATCCGATGATGATCAGTTGAAGGACGTGATCGGTCAACAGAACCCGGACTGGTGAACCACTTTTCTGAAACACGAACATGCCCTGAAGGTAGCGAAGAATACCCAGAATCACCCATGCGGCGGACAGGTAAAATGGGTGATGGCCATGCCTTTCGACAATTTCGGGTGAGACCGTGTACAGGATATAGGCCACAATGATAACCGATGCCATGATCGTGATGCCATGAGACAGAAAATCCAGATTGTATCCCTGAAGACTTTTTCGGATATTTGCTCCGGCGGTCTCAGATATCAGCAGATCATCACGGCGTTTGGCCAGAGCCAAAAAAAGGGCCAGAAGAAAGGTCATCATCACAATCCAGTGACTGATGGCAACATTGGCAGCCAAACCACCGGCAAAAATCCGCACTACAAATCCTATGGCGATGCATACCACATCCATGATGGCAAACGTCTTCAGGCAGCACGAATATGCAAGATTCAGAAAAAAATAAAACAGAATCAGGTACAAAAAAGAAAAGGACAGGAAAAAAACGGAAAGGCCCAGTGAGACGGCCAGAAGCAGACACAGCATGATCCAGGCATTGACAAGGCTGATTTCACCACTTGCCAGGGGACGGCACCGTTTTTCCGGATGCAGGCGATCTTCTGCAATGTCAATGATATCGTTCAGGATATACACACTGCTGGCGATCAGACAAAAGCACAGAAAGGCATATCCAGTTTTCAAAGCGGCTTGGGCATCCAGCAGTCTGTGACCAAAAACAATGGGCAGCCAGATGAATCCGTTTTTCACATGATGATGGAGGCGCAGCGCCCTCAGACAGGCCTGTATATGTGCCATGAATCAAACCCGGCGAATTTGGCTGAAATTGTCTGAAATGAAAAAAACGGGTCGGTCACAATTTGCGATTTTAAACCCCTGCCCCGGCCCATCCCTGATGGGAGATGGCGTTAAAAGAAATCCAAGCCTCGAAGCCTCGTAACCTCATAGAGTATTATTTCCAATTCTTCAATATTTTTATTGAAGGCAGACCGAATCCTGGTTTATCTCGGTAAATGATCATGAATTATTCCGGAAGCTTCAATTCCACATATGAAAATGTCAAATACCGTTTTTCGGCCATGATCATCGTTCCGGCCACTTCCTTTTATTTCCTTCTCCCAGTGGGGTAGAGACGCCTTGCATTGCGTCTCTACAGGGTGAGGGTTGTTATGGACGTGGCCGAAACGATGATCATGGCCCATTTTCGCAAGCTGCTCTTGATTCCGGGTCAAGCCCGGAATGACGGCTATCCGCCATTTTATAAAAGACTACAACGGGGTTGATTTACATCCGGTGAAGTCCAATGTTCGCCCTAACTCGGCGGCGGAAGGCCTTGCTACGAAGTTCGCAGGATATTCCGCTCCGGTTCAGGGCGTAGTTGAGCGATTTTGCCTGCTTTGTAGCCACTTTTTGAAGGATTTTTGACTCTCTCCAGATGGTTTTCCGGCAAGAAGGCCCTCAACGTTTATATCTTCATCAATATCCTTCCAGTGGATTCCCTGACCTTTTCCGATAAGCCTCCAGTTTGCCCGTTCCGCTGAGCTGGCGTAATCAAGGCGAGGATACCATCCCAAAGGGACGGAAATAGTACGACCGTCACTGAGGTCAACGGTGAGAGTGTCCTCGGTCGTGCTAACGTCCACAGCATAGGGAATTTCAATTTCAACGGCTATAATATTCATTCCATGCCTCCATCAAGGCGTCTTGGTTTTCTGTAAGAATACTATGAATCTTGGATTTCGCTCGTTACGGTTTCGGGTTTGATTATTTATGCTGCCCAATTAGCCTCACAACGAATCATTTCTCCGTCAAGCTGATCTTCCATCAAGAGCACTTCGATAAGGCGCTTGGCCGATGCGGTTATTATCCGCTGATTACCAACAAAAACGACATCTCATTTGAAGAGGCCATGCAGTCTCACAAGGACCAGTACAAAAATGAGCACACCAATCGCAGAGCCAAAAGCAGCTTGAATCTTGAACCAATTTATCTGCAAACACCCAAAAGAATTGAAGCCTTGCTCTTTTTGTTTAAAATTGCTCTGCAAATGGCGGTGCTGATCGAACGCAGCGCTCGAGAAAAGATAAAATCCAGAGACAAAGGTCTCGACAACTTCATGCCCAACCGTAAAAACGTAAAAAACCCAACCACGGAAAACCTTCTGGCCGAGTTCAAGGATATTGTCAAAGGAATCATCGAATTGCCTTCAGGAGAAACATTCGGGTTTGTATCCAAATTGACGGATATCCAAAAAGACATCCCGGCGGTTCTGGGTATCCCCCAACATTATTTTAACTACGCCTATCTGTTTAATTCAACCTGATGACAAATTGAAACTGGCGAGAGTAGGCAACCGAACTCAGGTTGCAGAAAATATAAATTTCCAAAAATCAAAGAGCGAAATCAAAGATAGATGATTTTTGTATAGAAATTAATATGAAGGCTGAAGACTGAAGGGGGAAGGGGGAAAACAGATTAAAAAGCAAACTCAGGGACAAAAGAATTTTTAACCACGAAACACGGGGTGTAATTCAACCCCGTTGTAGAGAGGCTGCTTAAAAATGCAAGATTCCGTTATTTCAAAAAAATAATCTGCCTGCGGCCCAGTTCCCGTATAAACTGGACAACAGCAATTTCAGCTTCCCGATGGTGCAACTGGTGGGATTGGGCAAAGACATCGACAAGTTCCAGAACGGTTCTGTATCCATCCACCAGCCGCCAGACCTGGCTGCCCAGGGCATCGAGCTGAAGTTTTCGCATTCGAACCCGACCCTCTGTTTTTCCCATCCAGCTTAATACCCGGCTGACCCAGGGATTGGGGTTCTCCGGATACAGAATCAGGACATCTCCGTTTTCCAGCAGGGATTCTGATATGGAATGGCATTTTTCGGGTATGCATTCCAGTGAATCCTGCCGGGTCATGCCAATTCCACGATGGGGGTTATACGGGAATGCACACATAGTCGGTTGCAATTTGATTGAAGAAAAGCGGATTGGCAGCATCTCTGCCGGTTGCATGAATACCCAGTATCCGGTTCAATTCCGTAACGTGCCACAGCCGAAACCGATGGGGCGGTTCTTTTGTCCCAAACAGTCCGAACCGGAAAGAGCCGGTTTTTTCAGGCGGGTCATACCCCCACTCAACTTGGGTCATATCGCTTTGAATGACGATTCCCAAGGGCTTTTCCGGCAGGGACATGGCAAACTCTTCGATGGGGCGCCCATGTAACAGATGCAATGCCGGACCAAACCGGTAAAGCGTGACAGAGTCTTTTTTTTCTGAAAAAGAAAGCGTAAACGAACCCAGTGAAAACCGGTGCTGAATAAGCCGCATGTTTTTGGGAATATAAGCCCGAATATCAAAAACAGCCCATAGCAAGGCATCTCCGGATTGGTGATCTGTAAACGAATTGATCAGGCGAATGGCCCTCTGAATGGATGTGTCATCCATATCCCTGTCATAAAATCGGAACATGCCGCCGGTCCCGCAGACCGGGCAAACCGTCACCACACCAAATCCGGACAGATCCATCTCTTTCCAGACAAATGAAGCCCATTTGAGATTTAATTCGATGGATGTTTTCTGTTTTGGGAAAACAGATGCTTCAACGATGTCCGGTTTCTTCCCCCTGAAAAGCGACGGGAGTTTTTTAACAATATCGGCGGGTGATGCATTTTTGCCCACATGGGTCCATTGAATTTCAATGGCCGGTTGGGCGCGGGTTTCCAGAATCAGACGGCGGTCTCCGATCAGCGTCAGATCCCAGAATGACGGTTTCAGAATCCGGATACCGTTCCACGCCAGTTCATCCCAGGATGCATCGATCAGCATAATCGTATTCCAGTTGACGCCGCCAAATCCCTCAGGCGGCAACCCTGGAGATGGAATGGTCCATCGAATCGCTGCCCACAAAATCGGATGGCGGTAGCAACTCTGGCGCGAACCGGAGTGGTTTTAATCTCTCCGGTCATTTGGGAACAAACTGATCCCAGTCGACAGGTGTACCACTGGCAGACGCCTGCGGTGCAGCCTGCTCCCGAAAATCCGGAAATTTTTTCAAAAAACATTCCCGCTCGTTATCAACCTGATCAGTCAGTGTCAGTTTGATCGAATTGCCGATTTTCTCGTCGGTGTCGAGCTTGTTGTGCTGCAGGATCATGCTGATCCGGTTGTTGTCTTTGTCAGTAAAAGACCATTTCCAGGATGTGACGATATGAAACGGGTCTCCCCGCCATTCAGCCGCCTTGCCATGTCGTTTTTCGATCTGCTTGATGAGTTCATCAAAAAATGATCGGCTGTCATCGGCATATTTCAGTTTGATGCGGACAATCATCCCGGGGTTTGCGCAGGCGCCATACGCAATCAGGCCAGATCTGAAACCCGTTGACGCTTTGGTTTCCACTTCCCGAATATATTCCGCATACCGGATCGGCATGGTCGTATTCATGTCGAGTTGTTCCTTGTATGCCGAGATATCGGTTCCCAGGGTGAACCCGTCCAGTTGGTGCGGCGCTTCGGCCTGGCAGAGACCAGTGGTCAGAATAAGCGTCATCATCACCATTAACCCGGTTTTAAAATACATGTTATCACCTCTTGTTAAAATTGAATTTTTGTGACTTTTTATATCGTCGTCAATACGAAAGCCGTTCCAGGGATTTCATGATCAGGGTCAGACCCATGGCAAACATGCCGGTCAAGCCCATGCCGCAGGAAAAACCGGCCAGAAGCACCGGGGCATACTGGCGCCACATAGCACCGTAGCGTTTCAAAAAGAAATAACGTCCCAAAAGCGCTCCGGCCACCTCCAGAATCAAGCCGTGAGGCGTACTTTGCCCCAGACCGCGAACAATGCCATAAACCAGAAGAATGGGAAGTCCGAATGCCTGAAGGATCACATACAGAACTACTCCCAGCCCCAGCCCGGACATGACGTAAATACCGTTAAGTGCCTGATAGAACAGGGCATTGCCTTCCAGTGTCGAAGTCTGCATCAGAAGCGTGTTCAATGCCTGGAGATGCCACATTTCCTGGGCATATGGATATTGGGCGGACGGGATCGGCGCCAGCTTCCAGATAAACTGGGAAAACAGAAGGCTGGAAATCATGACGATGGGAAAAACCACGATCTCGGATTTGATGATGCCGCGGATACTGGTTCCGGTCAGTTCGATCTCCCGGAAATCAACGGTTGCCTTGCCATAATTATGAATCGGGATGGGGGCATACCAGATTTCAATTCCCTGATACCCGAAAAAACGGGCGCCTGCAATAAAACTGGCCTCCCGAACCATTGGCAAACTGACAAACTGCCCGGCAATGCCCTCCATCCGGGCTGTAATATAGGAAATAATAGGGGTGTAAATAAACCCGTATCCCAGAAAAAATATCCAGGGGAAACTGGGAACCAGCCACGCGCAGAGCACGACATACGACAGTGTGGAAAACACATAAATGCCAATGGCAATCCAGAAATTAAAATCCCCGCGGCCTTCGGGCGGTGAAAACAGCAGTTTGAAACTGCCTTTTTGAATGCTGTCCGTCTGCCGGAAGGATTTCAGCACATGCCAGATGCCGATAACCCCGATCGCCAGCCCCAGACCAATGCCAAAACTCATATAAAAATCAAAATTATTGGCAAAAATGGTATCAACCGTTTCCATTCCCTCATGCCAGCGGGACAGAATGCCATGATGAAAGAGTATGGGATTGGCAACAATGGTTACGAGAAGACCGATCAGTCCGCCGATCACGGCCCAGAAAGGCAATACCATACCAATAAATACCAGACCCAGATCCAGTTGAATCCCCATGGCCACTGCAGGCAGCAATGCCTCTGTTTTTCGGGTCAGCTCGATCCAGGGAATCGGAATCAGTTGAATGGATTCGGTAAAAATCAGGCCGGAAACAGACGGCAGAAGAACATAAATGCCACCAAATGCCAGGCCGATGACGCCACCGATGGAAAACACCCGCCATTTCCAGCTCTTCTGTTTGTCCTCACCGGATTCGGCCAGGGCCATCGTTCCCAAGGCGCCGACCGGCGCCATGGGAAAAGGCAGCTTTTCAACATCTGATGTGATTCGGAACAGCGCATAGCCCAGGCCGAACTGGTCGATCCGCTGAATGATCTGGGAGCCGACGAGGAGGAGAATCGGGACCATCCAGTCCCGGTGAAAAAATGTCCGTTCGATCAGTGACAGGGATTCCGGGGCGGGCGCCACCCAGGATGGAATGAATTCGGTCAATCCCAGCATTCTGGCCGCATCGGACTGGATCAGGTACTGATTCCAGAGCAGGCCCTGAAACGGAGAGGAGAGGGCAGCGCCCGCCATGTAATAGAGCAGAAAAATTTCCTGCTGCTTCAGTTCGGTATATGCCCGTTTGGCGATTTCGGCAAACAGGATGATGGTCACCCAGCGCGCGGCCGGCCCGATTCCGGAACCAATGACCAATTGCAGATACATGCTGCCCGGCATCATCAGAAATCCAATGAAGATGGCGCCGACAACGGTCTTCCAGTCAAAGCCTTCTTCAAAATGATCCGGCGTTGTCAGAAGGCTTCGATATTCCTGAAGTTCTTTATCTTCGTACATGTCAGTTCTGTTGAATTTTGATGGTGAAAATGCGTCAGGCGCCTGCGCGCCATCTGCCGGAAAAATTGATTTTCCGGATCATAAAACACACCGGCCGGTTCGTCAAAAGAAACCTTGCAGGGACAGTATCATATTGTCAGTTCTGCCATCCGCCGGATCACGAGCAGTGTCATGTCATCCTCTGGTGCAGATGGCTGGCAAAACTGGTTCAGTGAGGTCACTGTCGCATCCACCAGGGCCTGGGCGGATTTTTTTCCATGCGTTTGAATCAGGCGCTTGAACCGGTCTTTTCCAAATCGCTCACCCTGCGGGTTCTCTGCTTCCCATATGCCGTCAGTTCCCATAACAAGCATCTGACCGGAATGGATATCCGTGTTGATTTCAAGATAGGTTGATTCCTCAAAAATGCCGAGTGGCAGGTTTTCCGAACGCAATTCCTGAAGGGTGTCAGTGGCCGGATCATNNTGTCCGGCGCTGACCCATGTCAGCCGGTTCCGGGATCTGTCCATCCGGCAGCAGAACAGGGTCATGAACCGGCCGGAATTGTCAACATCCCGGCATAGCGCCACGTTGACATCGGAAATAATTTCCGACAGTGATCCGGGCATGGTCAACCGCATTCGGATAAACGCGCGGGCGGATGCCATCAGCAGCGCCGATGAAATCCCATGATCGGACACATCCCCCAGCGCAAAAACCGGATCCGGGGGCCAAATGGTTCTGAACTGATGACATCGTAATAATCACCGCCGATTTCATCGCAGGTCGTGCAGATGGCTGCCATGTCAATACCCTCCAGCGCCGGAAATGATTTTGGCAAGAGATTTTGCTGAACGTCCATCGCCATGTCCAATGCCTGCTTCATGCGGTAGCGCTCTTTCAGGACCGTCACCATCTTGGTGAAGTTTTCCATCATGGCGCCAAATTCATCGCAGGAATAGACCGGAACCGATACATTCAGATCCCCGGCCTCCACCCGGTTCATGCCGGCTTCAATGGTCTGAATCGGATCGATGATGCTGACGGCAAACAGATGTGACAGGGTGATGATGGCCAACAGACCAAATCCCGACAGGAATCAGATCAGATAAAACAGATTCTGAAGCAACTGTTCCGGAGGATAATTTTGCGTCGATTTAATCTGATAATAGCACAATGTGCCGATCAGTATCATGGGCAGTATGCCGGTCAGACCAAATGTAATGAGCGTTCTCTGCCGGAGATTCAGAAAAATGACTCCGGGCGTATCCCGCAAACCACCGTGAGGAAAAAATAAAGGACGGATTTTTCTGCAGTGAATTTCCATGGCAAACAATACAATGGCACTGCTGACCACACCAGCCACCGTTATGCCGAACCAGACCCGGAATGCCTGATGCCATGCGGTCTGCATCGAATTGTCATCGTTATAAATCCAATACCGGAAAAAACACAAAGCCCGGTTTATACGCAGAAAATGCTGGATGCCGCTGATAAAGCCATTATTTCCGCAACGTCAGACAGCCGGAAAATTTCCTTTGCCATCCAATTCCCCAGAAGGCTGCCCCCCATCATTGAAACCGAAGAGAAACTGTACCGGCCGGAGGATATCACGAAAAGCATTATCGATGCATTTCTGGAAAAGTTTATAAAGGGCGCCATCAATGTATATCAGTCTGACCGGGTGCTGATCTGAATTGGGGCATGGACCATCATTTACCGTGAAAATACATTAACCACAGAACACACGGAATACACGGAAAGAAGTTGGTTCACCCTCATTCTCATGTCTGGGGGTGATCAAGCCCCCGATCATGAGCGTTTACCGTGCAATTGCACTCGGCCGGAATTCTTCCCTCTGTTCGTAGTGTGCCCGTAANNTGTGCCCGTAAGGGCATTTCAAAAAACACCTTACGGCGTCACTACGAACATGCCTGAACCATCATTATGGCCTGATTTTCCTTTACGGGGGTGAAACATCCCAAATGATTCGTGATCGGTTACCGTGAAAATACATTCAGATTTGAGATATGAGTAAAGCGTATTGAGAAACAGCCAAGCCGCCTGAATGCTGGTTGCTGCTCCTTCAGCCTTCAGCCTTTTTCATCACGAATTTCCATTCGGTCAAACCAGTTTATATCCCGGCCCATCCCCGCCCTCCGGGCAGGTCCAGGTGATATTGCGGTAAGGATCCTTGATATNNCTTTTACGGAAGATATCATTTTCATACCCGGGGGTGATCAAACCCCCGATCATGAGCGTTTACCGTGCAAATAGCACTCGGCCGGAATGCTTCCCTCTGTTCGTAGTGTGCCCGTAAGGGCATTTCAAAAA
>DFZE01000192.1:0-929 GCA_002382065.1 Desulfobacteraceae bacterium UBA4064 | reverse complement strand
ATATTGCGGTAAGGATCCTTGATATCACAGGTTTTGCAATGCAGACAATTGGATGGATTCAGGCGGAGCTCGCGGTGGGACGTCACCTCATCCACATGAAATTCATATACCTGGGCCGGGCAAAAGCGGGTGCAGGGGTTTTGATAGGTCTCGTAACATTCGGTAATGCAGATATTCAGATCATGCACCTGAAGGTGACAGGGCTGGTCTTCGCGATGCAGAGTTCTGGACAGATATACGCCGGTCAGCTTGTCTACCAGAAGGACCCCGTCGATTGCGGATTTATCCGGTTCTGCCGATTTATCCGATAACCGGCAGGCCTTCAGTGTCCGGAAATCAGGCTCCAGCGGCATGACATCCCGGATTCCTTTTCCGCCCGTGACATACTGGGCTGCCAGATGAATATATTTTGCCGGTCCTTTTTTGGCCAGGGCTGCGGCAAAATTCCGGCCCTCAAAAATTTCCGGTTTTAACCAACTGATATCGAACAGCCCGGTATATCGATCCAGGCTGTGCTGCGAAAAATCTTTGGATATAACGGCATGGATGATGGCCTCGGCCGCCAGCATTCCGGATTTCATGGCCGTATGGATGCCTTTCAATCCGGGAACATTCTGCATGGCGGCACTGGCCCCGACAAACACCGCACCATCCACCGCAAGCCTGGGCATGGTGAAATAGCCGCCGTTGGATACGGTTCTGGCACCCTGCTCGATGACCTTGCCGCCCCGAATGATATCCATCACAAACGGGTGCCGCTTGAAGCGGAGCAGCATGTCATAGGGGTCCAGAAAGGGGTCGTCATAGGACAGGCCGGTCAGAAATCCCAGAGAAATCCGGTTTTCCGCCATTTCATAGACAAATCCGCCGCCAGGCGTATAAAGCCCCACCGGATACCCCATAAAATGAATATCATTGGCCGGATTTCG
>DFZE01000258.1 GCA_002382065.1 Desulfobacteraceae bacterium UBA4064 | reverse complement strand
TGTTATCCGGTCGATGCCGAAAAAACGGAAATACAGCAGAAGATCGCCATTGCCAATGACCGCCTGCGCCTGCTGTATGATGCGTTCGAGGCGGCTTCGATTACGCATTCAAAACGATTTTTTGAATAGAAACCATGTTTGAATGGAGAATATAATTGGGTCCGCAACCATCAAAAACCAATATATAGCTTTCCAGATAAAGATTTTGGGTGCGTTATCGGTCGGGGATGGCCGTGAAATGGCCTATCCCCTCCCTGCTGCCTTCCCAAAATCATTATCTGAAAAGCTATATCAATGGTTATTGCCGGTCTTTTCTGCCCAGAATTTTCCAGACACCAAATGCCAGGACAGAACTGATGAGACCCTGAAGCAGATTGGGGCCAATTTCTGCAATGGCGGCATGAAGATCGGTAACCCCGAAAAAGGGTATGGCGATGGCGAGAACCGGATACCCGATGGCCTCAAAAAGAAAATACCCCAGAACCAGAACAATTGTACCGGCCCCAAGCGCCATGATCGTTTTTTGGGATGAGGGTTGCCCGAAGCGGTGTCCGATCATTCCGACCACCCACCCCTCCAGACACTTGACAACGGCGGTTGCCGGAATGAACTGTGGAAATCCGATGGCGTCAGACAGCGTTGGTCCGATCAGGCCGACAATGGCCCCGGTTTTGGGACCATACAGCAGTGCCGCAATCATGACAAAGGTATCTCCCAGATTGAAATAGCCGCCGGAAGCGGGTATCGGAACGCGAATGACCGTTGTTCCCACAAAAGCCAGTGCAGAAAAGGCGGCAATGATTCCAACAGTAACCAGATTGGCAACATCATTTGGACGGTTCATCAGTCTCACTCCTCAAGCGATTATTGAAATGGCCATCAACCGGCTGATACCCGGAAAGCAGTGACAGTTCAACGGCCCAAAGTGGTATATACTGAAGCGATGCGCAGATGCACGCGATAACCACATGTTGCATATAGCCTATCCACAAACCGGTCCGATGAACATAAATGCGGCAGCGCTGATGAAACGGCAACCCGGTTGTTTGAAGAACCGGATTGTGAATGCGGTTCCGAATCATGCCTTCCTCCCGCAACACTTCCAGTATGTTGGGAATAACGCTGTAAAGAATATGGGTGAAAACCCGCAGGAACATCAGCAGTCTGACATGTCGGCGGGACAAACCGGCTTTTCTGAAAAGAAGTCTTTGTTCGATTTGACCAAACGGGATGATGGCAAACAGGCTCATGGCCAACGGAACAACAGTCATCATGGTGATGCAGAGTCTGAGATAATGCGCGCCGCGGACAGCCACAAATGACATATCATTCAGTCGGGACAGATTCACGAGGCTGGATATCAGTGCACCGCCAAAGACAACCGGCAGCGTGATCCATACGGTCAGGGTCAACATCCAGAGATATCGACCGTGCCCGGTCATCCGGAAGATCACGGCATGCATCAGTAAACTGTAGCCCAGCCACCCGGCGTTGATTCCGGGTACAATTTCCAAATGGAAATAATGGAGCGGATACCCGGTAAAGGCCGGAATTGAAATCAGGGCCCATGTCAGAATCCGTGTTTTCCAGTCCATGAGACGCGGTATCCTTTACGGATTCGTTCGGGAAGGTCTTTCCATGACAAAAGGGGTTATGAGCAAACTCATAACCCCTTGTTTTTATGTGGCTGAGGGACGAGGATTCGAACCTCGGTTAACGGGGCCAGAACCCGTTAAATTATGATTCCTTCAAATTCCTGTTAATTCATTACATACCTAAATAACAGGATAAAATCACTTCCAGCTTTCACAATTATTCCCTAAAAAACCCTTGACATCCCGAAAAAACCGGTACAATATCGGTACAACTCAGATTAACGGTTTTTTGTTTTTCAAAAAAAATCACCCAAAAAAAATGAAAGCGGGGGCGCATCATGAAATGGGTCAAGACAATCTATCCAGGTATCAGATTCCGGGAGAGTCAGTCAAGGAAATATCAGGGAAAACCAGATAAATATTTTGTCATTCGATACCAAAACAGCGAAAAGGTTGAAGTTCAAGAACCTGTTGGGTGGGCGTCTGAGGATGACTTGAACGCCACAAAGGTAAACTCGATCCGTTCCGAGCTGGTTCATAATATCCGTATGGGCTTACGTCCGCAAAGTCTCAAGGAACAGAGACAGATGGAAATGGACGATCGGGCAAAAGCTGAAGCGGAAAAAATCAAAATTGAGGCCGCCCAAATTGCAGAAGAAAAACAGAATGTCACATTTGGAGAAGTTGCAGAACAGTTCATTGAATGGGGTAAGGCGAACAAGAAATCTTGGAAGGATGACGAAAACAGATACAACCAGAGGCTAAAAACCCCATTGGGCAGGCTTAAAATCAAAGACGTATCAAACGCATACATCGACACATTGAAAGCCGGATGGCTGAAAAAGGTATCTCCAAAAACCGTTGACCATTACCTTTCTCTCATCCACTCGATTTTTGAGCATGCCATAAAATCGTTAAAAATTGAAATCCAGAACCCGATTAAAGATGTCAAACGCCCGGTGTATGACAATAAAAAGACTCGTTTTTTTTCCCATGCTCAGGCGGCACAACTGCTTGAATACCTGAACAAGAAACGCACGATGACGACACATGACCAAACCATCTTGGGGCTTTATGCGGGTCTGCGGTTTTCTGAAATCGCCAAACTAAAATGGGACGATATAAACCTGGATACGGGTCTGATTGAAATCCGCAACACCAAGACACATTTAAACCGCCAGGCATATATAACGGCACCAATTGAAAAAATGTTCAGGCGGCGGATGGCTGATGGAGCCAAAGACCCGGTTTATGTTTTCCGTTCGCGAAACGGCAAACAGCAGAAACACGTATCCAGTCATTTTTACCGTGCAATGGATATTTTGGGGTTCAATAGCCCTGGTATGTCAAGGGTTGACACTTTTGACTTTCATAGCACTCGACACACCTTTGCAAGTTGGCTTGCATCGACCGGAATAAGCCTTTACGAGATAATGGCACTGATGGGACATCAAGATATCAGCCAGACACAAAGATACGCAAAGCTGCTTCCAGAAACCAAACGGCGGGCAGTGGAGCAGCTTGTGAAAGCCTCTATCGACCAAACGACAGCCGATGTTATTGACATCAAATCGGCAAAAGCCGCTTAAATGATCACCCGGGATAATAAATTGAAGGGCATGCTATATGGAATTCGATACCATCAAGAAACAAATCATCCATCCGTACAATGACAAACCGTTTGTCCGACATTGGGTCAAAGTCGGAGAGATAATCCGGAAAAAAGTTTTGGCACTTGACGAAATCGAAGGGTGGCACGAAAGCAATAAAATTGCCATTGCAGAATTGGTTCCCGATGGAGACCCCAATGCAGAATTTTCTTGTGGAATTTTTTGGTGGAACGGTCAACAATACTATAGGCCATTGCACTTGTCAGATGAAGAGCCCATCGATCCTAAGAAGCACTATATTTGGATAGCGGATTATCAACTCAAGGAAATCAAACCCGAAACAGAGCCATCAAATCTTATTGAGGCAGAGGCGAAAAAATGGATTATGGCCAAAGCTGGAGTAGGCCCGTTGGCTTTCTATCATCCTGAACTTTTTGAAAATCTTGACCAAGAAGAGCCTTTGATCGAATCCGAAGCAGAACATTCCGCTGCGGGGCCGTTGGCTTTTCTTGATGCCGAAACAACTGAAAAAATCACCATATTATGGGATGTATTTTGCAAAAAGCTCTCACCAGATAAAAAGAAAAACAAGATGACGGATATCTCGGCGAAAAAAACCTTAATGAAATCTGCAAATATTGAACTGGGTGAAATTTTTCCATCTCAGATTATCCAAAACTTAAGTTACAAGAATAAAAGGGAAAAACAATATTTTTTTTGTGATATTGTGCGTCAACTGGCAGGCAAGGCGGGAGTAACTGGATTGCCCAGGGATGACAACAAACTATATAAATTGATCTCCAAAATATAACACTCTGTGAATATTCATGAATATTCATGAATAAAATTGCGAAACATGAAAAATAGGCAATGAAAACAATCCGTTAAAAATAATTTTTATTATATATTCTTCCCTTTGGAGTAGGGATAATAAGCCCACAAGTAAGACACTTGTGGGCTTTTTTATTTTACAGGAAAGGAATGAATAAATGGTTTCAGAAGCGAAACAGCGGGTCATTGATGCCATTCGGGAAGAGCTGCCGGCATACTTCCCAATTTCGGAAAATCGATTGCTGGATAAAAAAACGATTTACAATCTCATGTCTCGAGGCGAGGGGCCGGAGACGGTAAATATTGGTGGCAAAGAATATCTCGAACGTGAATCGTATCTATGTTGGGCGCTTGGCCGGGGCAGGAATGCAAAAAAACGTGGCCGAAGACGGGCAACTGCGTAACTCATACAGCACCCATGAGGGATCGGAATATGAATACAGTCGATCTAAAATCCATATCGATCATGAGCATTGCCGAGGCAGCCGGGATAGTTTTATCACCGGCAGGCACCGGGCGATTTGTTGGGTTATGCCCGCTTCATACTGAACGCTCTCCCAGCTTTTTCGTTTTTGAGGGAAAAAACCGTTACAAGTGTTTCGGATGTCAATCTGGGGGGGATTCAGTCGATCTATACATGGCTCTCCACCATTGCAGTTTTCGGGAGGCTGTTCATAGCCTGACCGGAGGGCCTGTCCGATGGACACCGCCAGATCGGGAAGAGGCGCGGCGGCGGGCGCTGGTTAAAAAATTTCGGGAATGGGAAAATTGGTATTCAGAGATTTTGTGCCAGTGGACAGGGGCGGTAAACCGATTGCTTTTCCGGGCATGTAAGGGGCCTGATGACCTTGACCGATATGCAGAAATTATCCGGCTGAAGGGCGTTGCGGAAAATCACCTTCACGTTTTGGCATATGGAGATACCCGGCAAAAGCATGAAATGTTTCAGGCAATCAGGCGCGGGCATGGTGATCAATATGTATAGCCAAGATGATGACCCGGGCTTTTCCCTTGAAGATGAATTGACCAATGATCCACCTCCAGGCTGGGAGCAGGATACAGACGACCCGGGGCCGGATGCCGGGGCACCACC
>DFZE01000226.1:16741-25647 GCA_002382065.1 Desulfobacteraceae bacterium UBA4064 | reverse complement strand
AGTATTTTGAACTGGATCTGCCGGCGGCTCCGGCCATCATGGTGGATGATGAAATTGTGGTGGAAGGCGCCGCCACAACACAGAACACGGTCGAAAAGGTGATTTGCCGATGTCTGGGAATACCGGAACCGGAGCCGGAGAAGAAGGGCTTTTTGGGGCGTCTTTTCAAATAACCGCCGGCATCTCTATTCGGGATGGATTTCCATATGAAGCAGCGAGCCTTGAGGCTACCATGAAATCGAATAAAACCCGAAAAGGGCCGTCAATCCGGGCGGCCCTTTTAATCGTCTTTGTTATCACGGCAATCCTGATCGCACGATTTACACCCTTGCGGGAATATCTTGCTGTCGAAAAACTGGGGCATTTTCTGGAGACCGCCGGACCCTGGGCTTCTGTGGCATTTATCGGCATCTATGCCGCGGGTGTCTGTCTTTTCATACCCGGGACCCTGCTGACAACCGCCGGTGCAGCCATTTTCGGACCCTACTACGGCTTTGTCTATGTCTGGTTTGGCGCCATGATCGGTGCCAGTCTGGCATTTCTTATCGGCCGCTATCTGGGAAGAGATTTTGCGGCATCGCTCATCGGTGACAAACTGAAAAAATACGATGACGCCATCGCCCGAAACGGTTTTGCCACCGTCCTGTATCTGCGGCTGGTCTATTTCCCCTTTACGCCGATGAATTTTGGAATGGGGCTCACACGGGTCGGCTTCCGGGATTATTTTTTCGGAACCGCCCTTGGTATTGTCGTGGGGACATTCATCTTCACGTTTTTTGTGGGAACACTCAAGGATGTCTGGTCAAGTGGTCACTGGGAAGGCCTGTTGTCCTGGAAGGTCTTTTTTTCCGTGGGGCTTTTTGTTTTCTCCTTTTTTATTCCGAAAATAATCCAAAAGTTGAAGCCTCCACAGAAAACCGGTATTGCATAAAAAGAAACGAAGCGCCAAATGAACACTGAGACAGGCAGGCCCGATACAGCAGCAGAAGCACTGGTTTTGATCATTCGGCAGCGGGCATTCAATCTGATGTCAAGCGGGAAGATGATGTGTTCGGAAGCCGTACTGTCTGCGTTGAACCAGGGGCTGGACGGCGGATTGCCCCCCGATGTCGCCATGAAGCTGGCATCAGGATTTCCGGAAGGCATCGGCAGTTCGGGATGCACCTGCGGCGCGTTGACCGGTGGCATCATGTCCCTGGGTCTTTTTCTGTCCCGGGGCGATGTTACATCGGGCGGCAGGCGAACGTCCATGACTGCATCCGGCCGTCTGCATGGTGATTTCAAATCCCGCTTTGGTTCTACCTGTTGCCGGGTCCTGATCAAAAACGGTTCTTCGGAATTTCACCATCATTTTGAAGCCTGCTGCGAACGTGGCGGGTGGGCGGCGGAATATGCCGCCCGTATCATTCTGGCGGAACGGCCGGAACTGGTTTTTCAGTCCAATCAGGAATTTTTACGGCGCAGGGATTCCCGTTTTGCAGTCATGATCGGGAAACTTCTTAAAAGAATTGGATCATCCTGGATTCGCGGAAAATTATATAGACTTTCCACACCGGCATCGACGCTGAACAGCCAACGCATAACAGAGGGAAAAAATGGACACTCAGATAACACAGTCGGATCGTGATCAAATCTCGGCAGGCATTCGCAACAAGTATTCCCGGGTTGCGGTCAGTCCGGAAGGCCAGTTCAAATACCCCATTGGCCGGGCCGGGCTTGAGGCCCTGAAATACGATGCGGTATTGCTCAATAACCTGCCGGATGCCGTGGCCGCTTCATACTGCGGTGTGGGAAATCCGTTTTCACTCGGGCATATTCATGCCGGAGATGCGGTTCTGGATATACTTCAGTTGGTCACAATTNNAGATTGTGACCGTTCAAAGTATATCGGCTGTGGCGCCAGAGTGGTGAGGTGGACCCCATCGGCAAAACAAAAGAGGTCTGTTCCGCCTGTCTGGAATTTTTCAATATCATTGGCGGCAACTTCAGAAAGAAATTTGTCGTACCCTGCCCCGGAGCCGTTCTGTTTGCCGGCATGTCGGTCAATCAGTATTATCAGGTTGAAACCATCCAGCCATCTTGAGTCTTTGGCAGGCGCCAGGACAATTTGCCGGAGTTCCCTGTTCGGCCAGATCAAGCCCGATGCGGTTAGCCGGAGAAACGCGTGTTTTCAGGAAAAGGGACCCGGGCCTTGTAAATCATGGCAGAGCCGGTAATCCGGTAGAATGGAACCGCGGCCGGAATGACAGCGGATGTTCCCCTGACAAGCCTTACCGGTGTGGAATCGGCATCCGGATAAATGACTGCCTCACCCTTCAGGCACAGGATTATTTCCAGACTTCTGACATCATGGCTGACATGCGTTTCCCCGTTTTGAAGTGTAATGACAGACAGTTGAAATTCATCGGCCGGTGCCTGATAACCGCTTTCAAAATTACCCATCAAAACCGGTGACAGCGTGTGAACCGGAAACTCCCGAAAGGTCAATACCTGCGTCAGTTCATCCACATCCACATGCTTGGGGGTCAGACCGCCGCGGAGTACATTGTCCGAATTGGCCATCAGCTCGATGCCCACACCGTTCAGGTAGGCATGCGGCTCACCGGCCGGTAAAAACAGGGCCTGGTCCGGCTCCAGACGGATCAGGTTCAGTATCAGGGGAAACACGACACCAATATCTTGTGGATATTCGGCAGCCAGCCGGTTGATCCACATGGCCTCGGGCTCACGGCTGCCGATTGCATCCGTCTGTTTTTTCGCCGCATCGATGACCGCAGATCGTTGAATGGGCGTCATGCGCATCAGCGCCTCAAAAAGGGTTTTCAACCCGGTGGAATCCGGATTCTGTTTCAATCTCATCCGTTCCGCATCCAGACAATGTCCGCCATATCGCGTCAACCCGCTGACGATTTCCCCGATCGGACGGAATCCGCACAGCGCATCAAAGGGGGTCAGTGCACAGATGATCTCGGGTTTGTGGTTGTCGTCCCGGTAATTGCGCTGAGGTGATGACAGGGGAATACCCATCCGGTTTTCCCGGTCAAATCCGGCTGTTGCCTGGCTGAGGCTGGGGTGGGCCTGAATTGACAGGGGCTTGGCAGCCGCCAGGATTTTGAATAGATACGGGAGCCGGTTCCCGAAGCGTCTGGCCACAACCGGTCCCAGCATCTCTTCGGGATTGCGGTCGATCATCTCTTTCAGGGAAACCGGGTTGTTTTCAAGAATCACCTCTGACGGAGATTTGGGGTGTGCGCCCATCCACAATTCGGCCATGGGCATGCCGGTTGCCGGAATGCCCAGAATATCCGGAATGGCGGTCACGGATCCCCATGCATAGTGTTGCACGGGATTTTTCAGAATACCCACTGTTTTCATGAATTATCCCTGCTCCCAATCCACTTTCAGATAAATATCGCTCAATTTCAATTCCCGCTCCAGGGATTGGACCGGAATGACGGCATCCAATCCTTTGGCAACCGTGTATAACCAGTGGGACGCATCCTGCCTGAAGAATGTCTCGACCCGGGGTTCTTCCTGAGAAACCAGAATGTACTCCCGGAGGGATTTGATCGTTTGATAATAGGTAAATTTTTTGCCCCGATCAAAAGATTCGGTCGAGGGAGACAGCACTTCGATAATTACCACCGGATTGACAATGGCGTGGGTGGTGTTTTCCGCAGGAACCACAGGCCCGCAGACCACCATGGCATCCGGATACATGAATGCGTTTGCCGAAGCGACTTCCAGTTTCATGTTGCTTTCAAAACCCGTGCATGGTTTATCACGCACGGCGCTCCAGATTACCGCATTGATATTAAAACAAATAATGCTGTGTCGAAGGGTTCCGCCAGTCATCGCAAAAACCTCACCATCATAATATTCGCTTTTATATTCCGCGGCGGCTTCCATTTCCAGATAATCTTCCCGGGTTAAAACCGGTTTCTCAGCCAGTGCCGATGTCATGTCTTTCCTCCTTTCAAAACCCCTGTTCCCAATCCACTTTCAGATAAATATCGCTCAATTTCAATTCCCGCTCCAGGGATTGGACCGGAATGACGGCATCCAATCCTTTGGCAACCGTGTATAACCAGTGGAACTCATCCTGCCTGAAAAATGTCTCGACCCGGGGTTCTTCCTGAGAAACCAGAATGTACTCCCGGAGGGATTTGATCGTTTGATAATAGGTAAATTTTTTGCCTCGATCAAAGGATTCGGACGAGGGAGACAGCACTTCGATAATTACCACCGGATTGACAATGGCGTGGGTGGTGTTTTCCGCAGGAACCACAGGCCCGCAGACCACCATGGCATCCGGATACATGAATGCGTTTGCCGAAGCGACTTCCAGTTTCATGTTGCTTTCAAACAGTCTGCAATCTGTTTCATCCAGAGTTTCACCGACACGACGGATCAAATTAGCGATGATTTGACTATGATGAATCGTTCCGCCGGTCATCGCAAATACCTCCCCATCATAATATTCGCTTTTGTAATCCGCAGCGGCTTCCATTTCCAGATAATCTTCCCGGGTCAAAACGGGTTTCTCTGCCAGTGCCGGTGTCATGTCTTTCCTCCAGTTTCTTATGAGTCCAATCGGTTATGGGCGTGCGGGCGGAATCCGCCACAGGGTCAGACAGATGGCGATCAAAAAGATGATGTATCCAATGGTGAAGAATTGAATATCGATATCATAAAACAGGATGCGATGCACCATATCCTGAATGAATGCCCCCCGTGCGCCGGCCTGAACCGGGTTTGGGGATCTCAGCCAGTCTTCCAGAATGGTGAGGGGGCAGGCCAACCCGACAATGGATTCCAGCGTGACAATGGCCATCAGCACCAGATGGAGAATGCGGAATTTCCGGTGATAAATCCACTGCCATTTCAGAAAATAGCCTGTCCAGATCAGACAAAACCCCAGAACAATGAATGCGGCAATTCCCAGATGGAGCAACACCACAAGATCCGCAGCCCAAAGATAGGGTATATTCGATTTCAAATTTAAATTTCCGGATGTCACTGGAGTACGATCGTTTTCATCCAGGATAAATTAGTGTTTGAACGAAAACTCCTNNTTGTTTCGGATTTCGCGCTTCGAATTTCGAATTTTAAGATACAGAGAAAGGGTTTCCGTTCAGGCACAAATTATCAGGCCGTGACCAGCTTGCCAGCCAATTGTTCAGCCATCGCCATGACATCGGCCCGGGATTCAACATCTCCGGGTCCCATGACCCCGCAGGCCCGAATCAGATGATTGTCCTGAAACCCGTACCATTTGAAAAAATAATCATAGCGCGGGAAAATATCGGCAAAATTGGTTTCATTGGGCTGGGCCTGGGTTTGAATGAATACCAGCTTTTTTGCACCGTGCAGCCGGCTGGGTTCCGGATTGGTTGTATAATCGGGTTTGAGATAGGAAAATGTCCGATCGATGAATGCCTTGAGCTGGCTGGATACTTCGCCGTAATAGACAGGGGTGGCCATGACCAGAATGTCCGCGTCCCGAATGGCATCCAGCACTTCAGTCAGATCATCCTTGAGGACGCATCGGTCCAGCTTGGTTTTACACGTCATGCAGGCCTGACAGCCCCGGTAAGAGAGCTTGTTCAGCGCAAAACGTTTGACGGTTGCACCCTTTTTTTCAGCCGTGTCACAAAACCGTTTGGCAATGGTCGCGCTGTTACCCTTGGGTCTGGGACTCCCCAGAAGACACACGATGTTCATAACAGTCCTCCATGATTCATATCAGATGATTATCAGATTAACATATGCCGTTACCGGTAACAAATCCCCCCTGGCGCATCGTTTGTCAAGGGAAGAATATTATCGCTTTTCAGATAATGATTTTGGAAAGGCAGCAGGGAGGGGATAGGCCTTTAGCGGCTGACGCCTTTAAAAACCCTCGGCCATCCCCGACCGATAACGCACCCAAAATCTTTATCTGGAAAGCGATGCATCCGGGACCTGGGTTACTGTGGCGATGCACCAGATGCCTTTCTCCGCCAGTTGAAATGAACCGGTTTCCACAGGCCTCCCCGGCTGATACATTCCCAACCCCATTTCAACCAGCCCAGCAGGGCAAACGCCAGCCACAGGGACCAGATCAGCATCAATCCATGAAACACCCAATCCGGCAGGCTGATGACCAGGGGTTCCGGCATCAATTTTCCGATACGATCTTCGGTCCATTTCAGAACCTGGCTGGTGGAGCCGTTGCCCATGATCTGCATGTCGGGTATTCCCAGCAGACCGTTTTTGACCGCCATGTACAACCCGCTCATGGCTGCCAGTGTCCATCCCGAAAGAATCAACTGGATCAGGTTGAATGAAAACCATTTGCCTCCCGGGGGGTGCCGATCGCGAACCCCGAGTACCAGCAGCCAACCCACAATGACAATGGCGATCAATGGGTGAATCTGGGTAAGACCGACGCAAAGCAGAATCCAGTGACGGGTTTTCAGCGGGGCCAGACGGGTTTTCCCCAGACCGATGGCAAAAATCAGGACAACCACCAGATACCCCCAGAAAAGTACCGCGGGTCCCAGTCGCGGACCCGAGGTCCAGAGTATCCAGCGGTGGGCCGGCATGGCAATGGTGACCGATGCATTGACCGCCTGATCCCCCGGGGAAACGGACGGTGGCTGGTACCGGAAACGCCCGGCTGTAGGCATCTGCCATTCCAGAACCACTTTTTGTAAGCCCGGCGCCAGGGGAATGACGACCTGTCTATCCTGCTGACGAATGGGTTGAATCCGGTCCTGAATACTGACTTTCTGCAAATCCGCGTTTTGGGGAATCAGCGCCGGATGCGGTCCACCCCGGCTGGTTCGAATATTGATGGTCAAATCGGCCCGGTCCAGACGGTCTCCGGGTGTCCACATCAGTGTGGCGCTGTCAATGGTGACGATGGGGCCGGGAATCGCCCGGGGTCTGCTGACCCGGATTTCAACAGTTTCTCCGGGCCACGGATGCCATTCGGGCCGCCATACCCCATCCGGGTCCTGATGGTGAATCAGGGGAATGCCGGACAGGTCGCAGTGCCAGATCGGACTGGCCTCCAAAATCCAGGTCTCGGTCCAGGGCACGGACCGGGGTGAGGTCAGGTGAAGCGTTTCGACCGGATCAATTCGCGAATTCAGCACAATACGACTTTCCTGGGGGTCCATGCTGATGGCGGCATATCCATTTTCCACATGAATGCCGGCCGTGGTCATCAGCTCTGCCGGAATCAGGGGAACCCGAAGCGTCAGGGGAACACCTGTCGGACTGATGCGGGTAATTGTGGTCTGAATCTCCCAGATCAATGCCAGCCGTATGATTCGTTCAACCTGAAAAAATGGCGGCAGAACGCGGGTTTCGATCGGTTTTCCGGTCACATCCGGCTGCGTTATCCGGTTGAGTTGAATGCCGGCAGAAACACGGCCATCCGGCTGGATTCCCTGGATGACCCATCCGGCAGCAGAAGTATCCACCTGTCTGGGCTTGATGGGTAATGTGATCTGAATCTGATCGGTGGACAGGTTGCCCGTCATGGCCAGGCGATGAATCCCCCGCGGGATCAGTGCCCACAACATGCCATTTGAATCCGTTGACAGACCCGGCGCTGGCGCCTGATTCAACAGAATGGTTTGGGGCAGCCAGTCCGGTCTGCCGGTTGGCAGGGGTACCGCAGTTTCAATTTCGGCATGAATATCCAGAACGATCGACAGTCCTGTTGGGGTCACCGTCATATTCATATGGGGAATATCTGCGCAGAACGGCAAACAGTCCGGTCTGGCCAGTAGCCGGTTCCGGAGTTCATTGAGCAGTTCTGAAGACGGATATGCGGCCGGATTTTGATCCGCCATGGGGTTCCGGGAACAGAGCGCCTCTGAAATTGGAAAAATTCCGGCCATCATAAAAATCAGCATCGCGGCTGCCGGAATGGATCGGGGCAACAGATGGATTGACCATTTCCGGAAGTCAACCACGCCAAAGATCAACAGGGCGGTCAGGATAACCCGTATCAGACCCAGAAACAGATTCATGGCCGGTGAAAGGAGAATCAGCCGAATCTCCTGATCCGGATTGACAGGCCCGTTCCACTGAAGCGGGTGGGACCGCCATTTCCATGTCGGGAGTCCCGGACCGGTCTGAATCAGGGCATTGGGGTCCTGCATCAGGGGACCGGAATATGTGTTCCGATACCGGCCGATGGCCGAATCGGTTTTTTCCGCTTTTTGGGGTGACGGCGCCGACATCAGCCTCCGGGCACCGGACGAAACGGACCCGGTCATTTTATCGGCCATTTCCGCTTCTTTTACAAGGGGTTGGACCATCTGTTGCGTCGGATGAAGCGTTTCAGGACGGCCCAGTTGCGGATACAATCCTTCCCGGACTTCGGCAATCATGAACGGGATGGCCATGACCAGAAGGACAACACCGCTTGCAACACCCCAGAAAACCACAACCCGCCGAATCCATCCGTCCGGAAGAACCCGAAGCAGGGCAGATGCCGCCAGAAGATTCAACCAGACCAGTTGCGGTGCATCGGGCTGGTGATAAATGAGGGCCAGGGTGACCAGGGACAGAAGCCCCCAGCGTGGTGAGCGGAGCCGGACCAGCGACAGGGAAATGATGAGCACCACAAAAATATCCAGAAGGGTCCACCGGTTGATCCAGGTTCCGGGCAATACATCCACACCCGATGCCGCAAAGAGTTTCCATCCGGGCGGCAGGTTCAGCCTGCCGGATACATGTTGAAAGGTGCTGTCCCAGCCCACAGCCGGAATTTTTCGAAGTGCGCCATTCAGGCGCGAATCGGCCTCCATCACCAACTGACCCTTTCGCAGTTCGACTCCGGGCCGCCCGTCAGGTCCCTGGGCCGTGATGAGCTGATCGATGCCATCCACAGTGGCCTTGCCCAA
>DFZE01000226.1:0-16622 GCA_002382065.1 Desulfobacteraceae bacterium UBA4064 | reverse complement strand
TCCACGGCGGGTGCGCCAACAACCGTTACCATCCGGAGATGATTCCGGGATTCAAATGACCAGATTTCCGGACCATAGGCGCCATCTCCGGCCGTGATTTCATCAACCGGCCCATCGAACCGGGTTACAATTTCCAGCGTCCATCGGCCGGACCGGGCCTGAAGGATCACACGGTTATCGGGGCCGATACGGGCGGGAAGTGGCGATGTCAGACTCAGGGGGATGGATTCTTTCAACAGCACATTGTTCAGATGAATCTCCCGGGACTGACCCGATATGTCCATCTGAAACCGATGGGTGACCACCATGGGAATGGAATCGGTAATCCGGCGAAATATGCGGATATCCATGCGGTTTTCCCGGGCCAGGACAGGCTCCCGTGTATAGATCCACAGCCGGCCGGAACTGTCAATTCCGGGCTGCTGAATCGGTTTGCCATGGACAGAAAGTGAAACCACGCCGGTTTGAGGGGGGATCAACAGGGTTTCCGGCGCTTCTTTCCAAAAAAATTCACCGGTGATCCGGCTTTGACCCGGAGGTAGCCGGACGGATGGAACCCCATTTCGCATCTGTACAGGTACGGCATTTCCGTTGTGTTTGACATTCCGGGGATAAACATCCCGTGATCCGGGAATGGATATCCATGTGTCACAATTGACCAGGACCTCAAGTTCAAACCTGCCCGATGCGGTATCGATGACCACATTCAGCCGGGACGGCCAGACGCAGATGCGGGTGTCTGCATCATTGTAATGAAACGGACATCGCTTTTCATCCTGGCCATATAACACCCAGGATGTCCAGTCCGTCAGCGCCTCCGGCACATATATGCCGGATAACGCCGGGTTTGCAACCGGGCCAAACAAAACGACCAGGCAGATCAGAACCATGATGGGATAATGCTTTCTGCGGCTTCGGTCAGATGAACGCTCTTTGGTCATATTCATGATTTCCCCTATCCGGCTTGTCGGGCATATGCGGCTATGAAACGCTATGGATGGTTTGGGGCTCCAGATCTGTTTCCGTCATGAGGCGTGTCTGATCACCCGGAAGCAGGGACGCCACCCGGTTACGACCCTTTTCCTTGGCCAGATACAGGGACGAGTCGGCCCGGGCCAGAATATCATCCGTGGTCCTGTCATCTTGAGAAAACCGGCTGACACCAATACTCAGGGTGATCGTAATCGCAGACGTTGCCGCCGGAATGGATGTTTTCGCGATTTTCCGGCGAAGGCGCTCGGCAAACTGCATGGCGCCGTCCGCCGTGGTTTCCGGCAGGAACACCGCAAATTCTTCACCCCCCAGACGGCCGGAAAAATCCGGTTTGCGCAGGGAAGACAACAGCGCCTGAGCCACATGGCGGAGGACCGTGTCTCCGACCGCATGACCATGAGTGTCATTGACATGTTTGAAACGGTCCAGATCCAGCATGAGCAGCGCCCCCTGTTTTCCGTAGCGCATATACCGGCTGCGCTCCTGATCCAGCCGGTCCAGAAACAGACGCCGGTTGGGCAAATTGGTCAGCGTATCCGTAGTAGCCAGATATCGCAGGGTTTCCTCCACCGCCTTCTGCTCGGAAATGTCGCGGGTAACGCCCAGAATCTGCGACGGCATGCCATGTTCATCAAAGAGATAATTGGTCAATGCTTCGGTCCAGACGGCTGACCCATCCTGGCATGTGGTCGGGTACTCGTACCGGCGGGATGTTGCGACCTTTTCTGTCCTTCCAAGGGATAGGGCATCCCTGTCAGATTCCAGCCACCCGACAATTTCTTTTTGAAATTCCGGACTCAGAGATTCATCCAGGGGTTGGCTCATGACTTCCTCCGGTGTGTATCCCCGCAGTTTATAAACCGATGGACTGACATACACCAGGCGCCAGATCCCGAGATCCAGCAGCCAGATCACATCCAGCATGTTTTCCGTCAACAGCCTCAGTCGCGCCTCGTTCTGACGCAGGGTTTCCTGGGTTCGATTCAGCGCATCATTGCTTTCCCGCAATTGATGGATGACCTCACCGATTTTGGCCTGATATTTATCCGTGATGGCCATCACTTTGGAAAATCGCTCAGACAGTTTGATACAGGCCATGGCCGTCTCATAATGTGCCCGGCCGGCCACTGATTCATCCGCCGCCAGAACCGGCAGTTGATGAATCAGTTTCTCCAGCAGCAGATCGACATCGGATTTCATGGGGGTGATCCTGTTTCTTCAAACGGCACAATATCAAAGGGGATTCCGATATCCTCACAAAATTCCTCTGCCAGATCCAGTGCCCGCTCATTTCCCCTTTCATAATACCAGACAACCTTTACCATGCAGCCCTGCCGGGCCGCTTCATCCAGCAAATCCAGAATATCGAGCATGCATTTGGCGCTGCTGGAATTCATGTAGGGAATGTTCACCTGAAATGTCAGTTCCCGGATACGGGGCAATCCGGCATGGAGCCACTGAAATATCGGCTCAAAAAATACAAAGGAATTTTCCGGATAGCACTCACCTGAAATGGAACATGTTTTGTTCTCCTCAGAAATGACAACCCGCGGCGAAAATTTGGTTGCTGGAATGTCAATCATCGTCATGCTCCCGAAACCGTAACTAAAAGACTGAAGAAATCATACCCGGCATCCTGATTTTCAAAGGTGTATTCCATTTTTCCGGATGCGCGGCGGGCCATATCGATCAGGCCCACACCGGTGCCGATAGCGTCGGGCTCCCGTTTCTCGCGAAGCTGTTCTTTGTAGAATTTTTTCAGGCCATCCCGGTTCAGAGAATTGATCCTTTCCAGCCGGGATATCAGATCCGGTACATCTTCTTTCCGGATGCTGTTTCCGGAGCATACGGAATAGCCGTTGGCAACGTGGCGGATCACCACGATGGCAGACCCCTGAATTTCGGCTGAAAGATGGCGCCGCTGCAGATAATTCCGGACATTCTGGGTTTGTTCGATGTAAACGGCAAAAACATCGGTGATGATTCCCTTCCCATGCTGTCTGCTTTCCAGGTAGCGGCGGGTCGCATTCCCGATTTCCTCGATAATGCTATGGGTAAATGGCCCGTTGAAGCTGATCAGAATGCCCTGTCTGGAAAAATCCTCTTTTAATTGCAACAGATTCTGCACCTACGCATCCTCCCGAATCGTGAGACGTACAGAAAAACCAACCAGCAGTATATCATCCCTGGGTGAAAATTTCTTCTGATGGCCTTCCATCGCCAGCAGGAATCCGTCTTTCTGGGCCGTCAGTGTCTTTGTTTTCTGGCCGGCGGCTATGGTCTGAAGCAATCCGTTTCGTCCCAGGCCAAATCCACGGTCCCCACCCGGCAGATCGACAATGCCATCAGTTAACAGATAATACCGGCTTTCCGGAAAAATTTCCATCCGATGTTCCGTAAAGCGATATGTTTTCCGGGAATTGGAGAATCCCAGATGCAGGCGGTCACCACGGATTTCCCGGATGGCGTCATTCTCAAAAACAATGATCGGCAATCCACCTCCCGCAAATGCCAGAATCCGGTCAGCCGGATAGACCCGGCAAAGCGCAATATCCAGTCCATTTTCCAGATGGGCCATATCGGATTCGCTGCGCAATGTTTCCTGAACCAGGTCGTGCAGTTTTGCAAGCATGGATGCCGGGCCGTCATGGGGATATGTCTCGATAACCCGGTTCAGCAACGCATTGACCATCATGGTCATGAATGCCCCCGGAACTCCGTGCCCGGTACAGTCCACAGCCGCAATGCAAAAGCCGTCCGGTGTTTCACGGAAAAAATAAAAGTCGCCACCGACAATGTCCAGCGGTTTCAGAATGGCAAAATAATCTGAAAGACTCCGGTCAAGTTCCCGGGAGGACGGTAAAATGGAATGCTGAATGAGCCGGGCATAATGAATGGAATCCATGATGCGCTTCTGGGAATCCAGAAGTTCCTCATTGCTCCGGGTCAGGGCCAGTGTCCGGTCTTTCACCATGGCTTCCAGTCCGGTCGTGTATCTCCGGATTTCCCGGGTCATGGCATGGAAAGAAGCGCTCAGTCTGCCGATTTCATTGTTCATGCCGTGTGGCAACGGTGTATCGTATGCGCCCCGGGCAACCAGGCCGGCTGCAGCCGTCAGTTTTGTCAGTGGCGCCAGAATCAGCCGGTTGAGCAGAACGACGACACTGAAAAGAATCAAAAGCATGGATCCCAGAAAAACCAGCCCCAGGGGCAGGAAATCTCCAAAACCGATAACGCTTCCGACATCCAGGAGTACCAGATTATACCAGTCCAGTTCCGGAATGCCGCTGATGGTGGTGAAGGTGGACTTGCCATTGATCCGCATGACAAACGGATTCGGATCTGCACCGGTATCGGCAGAATCGATGGCGGATTTCAGCTTCTGCCGGTCTGCCGGACTGTCTGCCAGATCGTAAATGGTGATTTTTCCAGAACCATTGCCAACCCGCGCATTGTGCTCGATGATGGACCTGTCCCGATGCGCCTGAATTTCACCCGGACGGTTCACGATGATCGTTTGAATGCCCGGCGCCTTGTGATCCACCAGCGCATCCAGAAACCGTGTCAGATTCATGCCGGTTCCGGCAATGCCGGCCGGATGCCCTTCAGTGTCCCGAACAATCACGTTGATCCAGACCCGAACCTCATCGAGTACGGTGTCATAGTTGACATTGAGGGAATAGTCCCGGTTTTTTTGGAGGGCATCGAAGAACCAGCTATCCGCCGGATCCGTTGGTATCAACACATTTTTTACCGTTTCGGCATTTTCGACACCGATCAGATAATAATTGCCACTGGATGAAACCGCCACAAACTGGGAGCCCTCCCGCATAAACCGGTGATAACTGGCCAGTTGATCCATCGCGTCATGTTTGAATTGCGGATATGTCTCATTGCCCATCCATTCCCGAATTCGGGGATCATCGGCCAGCTTCCGGCTGAGCGCCAGTTCCCGGTTCAGGATGGAAAGAATCCGGTTTTTTTCCAGAAGATTCTGGGACCGGGCAAAACGTCCGACATATTCATCGCTGATCCGGATGACAGCCCCGTAAAAGGCTGCCAGGGTTCCGGCCAGGGTGATCAGGTAAATTGCCGCGACAACCGTCAAAAAGACCTTTCGAAGGGAGCCGTCGATCTTTCTCTGTGCCAGGTTCGATGGAATCGGGTTGTCATCCGTTGGTTTCATCGCAGTATCCAGAGGGCTTGTTGCCGTGAAAAATCAAATGATCATCAAAAAATTGGGTGGAGAATATGGCGAAGGAGCGAACCTGTCTGATCAACGGGGAAGCAGCGGGGAAGCAAATGGAATCAACCAACTCCGATCAGCACCTGATGACTGGATGGCCTGATACCCATATCCGAGACCCCTCAATTGAAATCGTCATGACAGATCGAAATGAGCCCTGATCTTGAATACCCGTGTCGCAGGCATGTTCAAAATGCCGGTAATGCCGGTTTGTCTGGATATGGCATCCAGATGGGTTTCAATTTCCTGCATGGATGGCGCAATAAACGTAAACCACATGTTCATGTCATGATTTCGTTGATAATTGTGGGTCACACCCGGGTATTGATTGACCACATCGGCAAATTCGTCAACCCGGTTTTCAGGTACGCTTGCAGCGCACAGTGTGCTGACAAACCCCAGTTTTGTGGGAACGATATTCCCGCCAATCCGTCGAATGATTCCGGATTCTTTCAGACGGGTGATCCGCTCGATCACATCGGTTTCCGAAATACCCAGCTCATTGCCGATAGCCAGAAAAGGCCTTGATGTCACCGGAAAATCGGACTGAATCCGGTTGAGCAGTTCTTTGTCGATATCATCCATGATAATCCTGTCGCGGGTCGATTTAGTGTCTGAACGGAAACCTTTCTTTGTATCATAAAATTCGAAATTCGAAGCACGAAATCCGAAACAATGACCCAAACAAAAAATTTCAAACCATTGTATTGACGGATATATCCTTTTGGTCATTCCGACATTTGAATTTTGAATTTGTTTCGAATTTCGGATTTTGATATTCGAATTTTGTCTGAACAGGGGTTTTCGTTCAGACACGCGTTAATTCCAGATGTCTGTCATGTCTCACCCGGCACATGACGTATGGCCAATCTGAACATGCACCTTCCGGTTTCTGGGGCCGTCAAATTCACAGAAAAATATGCCCTGCCAGGTTCCCAGCATCAGTGTGTTGTCCACAACAGGAATATATTGGGATACACCGACCAGAGTCGATTTGATATGAGCATCGGAATTTCCTTCCTGATGCCGGTATCCGGTGCCAGGGGGCGCCAGTTTGTTCAGCATGGTCAGAATATCTTCTTGGACATGCGGCTCGGCAGCCTCGTTGATGGTGATTCCGGCAGTGGTATGGGTCACAAACAACAGGCAGTATCCCTGTGAAACCAGTTCACACCGGCTGATCATTTCCTGAACCGGACGGGTGATATCAATAAACTCATTGCGTCGTGTTGATTGGACATTCAGAATCATGGGAAAATTCTCCGAAAAGAATGGCCCAAAATAAAAAAGGCCCTGCAACACTCACAGAGCCTTTTAACATACCGATAGCGGTAAAAATTAACAGATGATCAGACGCATCCGGTGGGTTTTGGAAGACCGGCCATCTTGCAGGCTCCCTTTCCAGGACCTGACGGAAACAGTTCATAAATGTGTTTCAGTTTGAATCCGGTCACTTTGGAAAGAACCCGAACCATGGGCGCAATACCGTTTTTTTCATAATATTCGCGAAGCATGGTAATGACTTTTCGATGCTCTTCATTCAACTCATCGATGCCTTCCTGGGTTTTGACATACTGGACCCAGCCTTCCGACCAATTCTCGTATGAATCGATAAAGCCATCTTCATCCACGACAAACTTGCTTCCCTGAAAATCAACCTCTGGCATGAATATACCCTCCTTTGATAATTATTTTAATCTTAATGGCATGACAGCCTGTTCATGGTATTCGATATGGAGTTTTAATGAATATAGTATCAGGTTGGTCTTGTCAATACAAAAAACGCCATCTGATGGCAACTGACAGATAAACCCTAATATTCCTTGGGCATGGTATTCAGTTGTGCCAGCGTGAACACCGGGCCATCCTTGCACACAAATTCTTTGCCCACATTACACCGGCCGCACATGCCGATGCCGCATTTCATGCGGTTTTCCAGCGACATGATGATATGGTCATGGCCATACCCCATTTTGTCCAGAACCGGCTGGGTAAATTTGATCATGATGGGCGGCCCGCAAATGATGGCATAGGTGTCGCTGTCGGCCTGGGGCGCCTTTTTTTCGGTTATGGTCGGCACAAAACCGACATTGTATTTCCAGTCCGGATCAGTGGTGGCATCCACGGTGATATGCATATGGATATCATCACGACGTTCCCAGGCGGCCAGTTCATCCCGGTACAGCAACATGCCCGGAGTCCGTGCCCCGTAGATGACATTGATATCCCGGAATTTGGGTCGATTGACGGGATCCAGCATGTAGATGATGGAGGATCTCAGGGTGGTAAATGCAAATCCGCCACCGATGATGACCACGTTTTTTCCTTCCAGTACATCCCAGGGATAGGAGTTGCCCAGCGGCCCCCGAATGCCCATGACATCCCCGACTTTCATGTTGTGAAGAAAGGAAGATACCAGGCCGACCTTGTTCACCGTAAACTTGACAAAGCCTTTTTCGGTTGGCGACGAGGCAATGCCAATGGGGATTTCGCCTTTGCCGGTCACTGAAAGTTCGGCAAACTGCCCGGCCCGGTAGGCGAACTTTTGTTCATCGGCCGGATTGATAAAAACAAATTTAAATGTTTTCAAGTTCTTATCTTCGGTTTCCGTGATGATCTCATCAATTTTAACCGGATAAGGTAGATATGGATTCTGCACCGTAAACCCCCTTTTGTTCTAAACCGGGCAAACGCAGGCCGCGGGATCATAGCTGTTCATCTGATTGCAGACCTTGCGAATATCAATATTAACCGGGCAGAGGCGGATGCACCGACCGCAACCCACACACTGGATTCCGTTGTCATACTTGTCCACATAATATTTCAGTTTGTGCATGAAGCGCTGACGGACCCGATGCGCCTTGGCGCCCCTGGGATTGTGACCGGTTCCGTGAAGTGAAAACAGGGGATACATGCAACTGTCCCAGTTTCGCATGCGGACACCGCACTTGCCGTGATTTTCATCCTGTATGTCAAAACACCAGCATGTGGGACAGGAATAGGTGCAGGTTCCACAATTGATGCAGGAAAATGCAATTTCTTCCCAGAAGGGCGCATCATAAAGCTGGGTAGTGGACTGGTTTCTGAGCTTGTCGGTCGATACATGTGACGCGATGGCCTTTTCAGCCGTTGACTTCAGCTTTTCGATGGACTGATCGGCATCTGAAGGCGCAGACGTTGCCCATCCGGCTGACTGAATATAGGCCTCACCCTTTTCGGTCAGGGCTTTCAGCAGATACCGGTCTCCGGCATCGACAAGGATGGCATCCAGGCCTTCTTCATGAAACGGGCCGCAACCGGCAGTTGTACAGAAACACGTGCTGCATGGCTGATTGCAGGCATATCCGATCAGGGTCAGGCTGTTATAGGCAGTCAGCCAGTAGGGGTCCTTGTAGGTTGGCGTATCAAAATTCCGTTTGACCAGAAGAAACGCCGATGCATCACAGGGCCGTATGCCAATGATGGCCTTGGGTGACACATCCTTGGGTATTTCTTTCAATACATGGTGATCCGCCTGTTTTTCATCCAGATTGTATTCAAACATGGGTTCGGTCTGGGGATGAACTAGAAATTTGGGTGACAGGCGGGAATTGCCATAGGCCATGTCAGGCTGTTCACCCGGACCCAGGGGCATGAAGCTGTGCCAGGTATTTTCCTTGACCGGGCCAAACAGACGGTAGATCGATTTGGTCTTTTCGATACCGTTGGCCCATTCGGTTTTGTCTATGCTGATGACTTTCATGTTAATAGACCTTGTTTATTTGATAAAGTCGTTGGGGTCATTGGGTTTATAGGTATCCAGCGGCGGCCGCTGATCCAGTGTCAAACCGGCTTCCCAGCCAAACATCTCCAGACAGTCCCGGTTCAGTTTGCTGGTAAACTGCCGGACCTTGATGCCGACCGGACATGCCCGTTCACACGCTCCGCAGTCCGTACACCGGCCCGCGCAATGATAGGCGCGCAAAAAGTGAAAGGTGCGGGTATCGATCGGATCCTGGCTTTTTCCGACCCATTGCGGGCGGGACTCATCCACAAAGCAGGTCGGGCAGTAACACAGCGGGCAGGCATTCCGGCAGGCATAGCAACGGATGCAGGGCGAGAGCAGATCTTCAAAATACTGCCATTTTTCCTGAGGCGACATCGCCTCGACCCGTCTGACTTCGGCATACCGGTCGATTCCGGTTTGCTCTTCAATCAGATCACCAACCAGTTCATCATAAATGACCGGATTCCTGTGAATGCACAGGGCACAGTTTTCCTGAAGCACATCCGTCTTGTTCAACCGGGTTTCTTTCCCGGCGCTGGTGACCAGAATGATATCCCCGTCTTCGGTGACGGCATCTATCGGCTTGTCAAACATCCCGGCGATTTTCCGTTTGTCAATCATGCCGGTACAGGGAACGCCGATGATCACCAGCTTTTCCCGTTTGATCTTGTTTTCCACGATATGGTTCACGATGTTGCGGGAATCACAGCCCTTGGCCACAACCGCAATTTTTTCTTTCCGGTCGGTCAGATAATTGGCCAGGTTGATGCCGCAGTTGCTATCCCACACCAGTTGGTGGACTTCCTGTGGCTTTTGAATAAAACAGGGCTCGTTCATCATGGGCACGCTTCCCTTGCGGAAACCGATCACCATGTCAACACTGCCGTCTTTTAAAAGCCGCTCCGCGGTTTCTTTGATTTTATCGATATATAAGGACATGTCAGGCTACCTTAACAGGGTTTTTTTTATAGGTTGTATTGGGTCCGATCGCCTTGACCGCCTGGGTCACGGACTTGACCGTCTCCACAAACTTGGTGGATTCGGCGGAACTGATCCAGGAAAACTGAAGCCGTCCGGGCTCGATTCCCATATGTTCCATTAGATTCATGAACAGTCCAAACTTTCTCCGGGCATAGAAATTACCTTCCAGGTAATGGCATTCACCGGGATGTCAGCCGGACACCCAGACCCCGTCCGCTCCTTCTCGCAGCGCAGCCAGAAAAAATTTGGGGCTCATTCTGCCGGTGCAGGGGATGCGGATAATCCGGATATTGGGCGGGTATTCCATCCGTCCCACACCGGCCAGATCCGCTGCACCATAGGAACACCAGTTGCAGAGAAAACTGACGATTTTTGGTTCCCATTCAGACATAATATTCTCTCCTTTATCATTTCAAATTTGAAATGTGACATCTCAAATTCGTTACATGGCTTCATTCAGCGCCGCAATCTGCGCAAATATCTGATCATTGTCAAATCCCTTCAGCCGGATCGCACCGGACCGGCAGGACGCCACGCACAACCCGCACCCTTTGCACAGCACCGGGTTGATCTGGGCCTTGCCCGGGTTGAAGCGTGCGGTCTCCTCGATAAACGACGGCGCCGAATAGGGACAGATGGACACACAGACGCCGCACGAGCTGCAGTAGGCCGGAACGACCTCTGCCACAGTGCCGCTGGTATGAATGGTTTTTCTGGCAAGCAAAGTGACTGCCCGGGATGCCGCAGCCTTGCCCTGAACAATGGATTCATCGATGGGCTTGGGATAATGGGCCATACCACAGAGAAACACGCCGTCTGTCGCAAATTCGGATGGACCCAGTTTGGCATGACGCTCCACAAAAAAACCATCTGAATTCATGGGTACCTTGAAGAAATTGGCCAGTTTTTCATCCCGGTTTGGCACGATTGCCGCGGCCAGGGTGATCAGGTCGGTTTCAATTTCCAGGGGTGTTCCCAGAATGTGATCCACCACCCGGATCGACAGCGTATCACCATTCTGAATGACTTCCGGCTTCCGGTCCAGGGAGTACCGGATAAAAATGACGCCTTTTTCCCGGGCTTCCTTGTACAGATATTCGCGTTCTCCATAGGTCCGGATGTCCCGATACAACACATAAATGTTCATATCCGGATTCAGTTCTTTCAGGGCCAGCGCATTGTCGATGGCATGCGTACAGCAAACCCGGCTGCAATAGGGCCGGTCCGGCTCCCGTGATCCGACGCACTGGATAAACACGGCGGACTGAAGGGTAGACAGCGAGGCATCTTTCTCCATAAACCGTCTGTCGAGCTCAAGACTGGTCAGAACACGGGCGTCCTTCCCATACAGATATTCAGTCGGCTGATACGGATAGGCGCCGGTCGCCAATACCGCCACCCCATGCTCTACAACCGTATCCTGGCCCGCTGCACAGAGCGTGGTTTTGAAACTGCCCACAAATCCGTCCATCTGACTCAGTTCGGCATTCAGGTGAACATGAATATTGGCATCCTGTTTCACATCCTGAATCAGGCCGTTCAATTTTTGCTGGATATCTTCCCCTTTTGCGGTGCGATACAGATTTTTGGCCTGGCCACCCAGATCCGGACTTTTCTCCACGATATGGGTTTCATAGCCCTGACGCGACAGGCTTCTGGCAGCCGTCATTCCGGCAATGCCACCGCCAACGACCAGAGCCGACGGCCTGATCTGAAGTTCCGCTTCGGCCAAAGGTTGTGTGAGCGCCACCTTGTAAACCGCTGACCGGACCAGGTCCTTGGCCTTTTGGGTGGCCATTTCCGGGTTGTTTTTATGAACCCATGAATCGTGGTTCCGAATATTGGCCATTTCAAACAGGTATTTGTTCAGGCCGGCATTGGTAATGGTTTCCTGAAACAGAGGCTCGTGGGTTTTGGGCGTACAGGCCGCCACCACGATCCGGTTGAGATTTTTCTGTTTGATGATATTGACGAGGTTTTCCTGAGTATCCTGAGAGCAGGAATACAGATTGTCACTGGCATATTCCACATAAGGCAGGGTCGCCGCATATTCGGCGACAGAGGGAACATTGACAACCCCTGCGATATTGATACCGCACCGGCACACAAACACCCCGATTCGGGGGCGCTCTCCAATGACATTGGTTTCCGGAATCACTTCCTTGGCTTTGGTAAGCGTATCCCGGGCACTGGACAGTATTTCTCCGGCAGCGGCTGCCGCCGCACTGGAATCGATGACAGACTGGGGAATGTCTTTGGGGCCCTGGAATGCGCCGCAGACATAAATCCCGGGTCGGGATGTTGCGACAGGCTCAAATGTGGTGGTTTCGCAAAAGTTGCCGGGTGTCAGTTCGATTCCCAGATTTTTGGCCATCCCAATCACTTCCGGGGATATTTCCATGCCAACAGACAAAACAATCTGATCAAATTCCTCAACGACACTTTCACCGCTTTCCGAGATATACCGGATACTCAGGTCATCGGTACCCGGCACCGGATCGATGGTGTGGACCCTGCTGCGGATGAACCGAACCCCATGCTTGTCTTTGGCTGTATTGTAAAACCGCTCAAAATCTTTGCCATGGGTCCGCATGTCCATGTAAAAAATTGCACAGTCCAGATCGCTTCCCGAATGCTCCTTGGCGATGACCGCTTCCTTGATGGCATACATGCAGCACACCGAGGAACAGTAGGCATGATCGCATTTGTTCATGTCCCGGGACCCGACACACTGGAACCAGGCGATTTTTTTGGGTTCCTTGTGATCCGACAGCCGCACCAGGTGGCCCTGGGTGGGTCCGGATGCGGACAGAATCCGCTCCATTTCCATGGCCGTGATCACGTTGGGGTGTTTGGCATACCCATACGCATCGAATTTTGACGGATCAAAGGGCTGATATCCGGGCGAGAGAATGATGGAACCCACATTCAGTTCCACAATTTCATCCTGCATGGTGTGATCGATGGCATTGACCCCGCAGAATTCCGTACAGACCTGACACCCGCCAGTCTTGAAATGCACGCAGACCGACCGGTCGATGACCGGCGTGTTGGGAACGGCCTGGGCATACGGGACGTACACGGGTTTGCGGCCTTTCAGCCCCATGTCATACTCGGATGCAATGGGTTTGAATGGATGTGTGGTGACATTCTGACGGATTTTTTCAAGCGTGATATGACCCGTTGGACAGACCGATGCACAGGCGCCGCAGGCCATGCAGGTGTCGGTCTGGATATGAAATGGCGTATCCACTTTCATATCGACGCCGCGTCCGGTCAAGCTGATGGCGCTGTTTCCCATTTTTGTACAGATTCGGGTACACAGGCCGCAGAGAATGCAGGTATCTTCTTCCTTCTTGAAGCGGGTGTCTGAAATGCCATATTTCTTGCCCAGTTCTTTCAGAATCGGTACATCCGGACATCTGGCCATCAACAGTTCGACAATCAGTTTCCGGCCCTCATGAACCGGCTCGGAATCGGTCTTGACCTCCATGCCTTCCCAGATGGGATAATTGCATGAGGTGACAAACCGGCTTCGGCGCCCATCAAAAAGCTCTACCGTACACAACCGGCACATCCCGGCCGGCTCCAGAGCCTTGTGATGGCAAAGGGTAGGAATTTCAACCCCGTATCTCTGGGCAACCTGAAGGATATACTGTCCTTCTTCGCCCTGAACGGTTTTACCATTGAGTTTGAATGTGATCATGAATCATACCCCTTATATTTATCGAATCACAAGTGCATCGAATTTGCAGGTATCATAACAGATACCGCACTTGATGCATTTGGACTGGTCGAGTGAGTGCGGCTTCTTTTTGTCACCGGTGATGGCTTCCTGGGGACATTTTCGGGCGCATGACCCACAACCGGTGCATTTTTCCGGATCGATTTCGTAATGGAAAAGCGCTTTGCATACGCCTGCCGGACATTTTTTATCCCGGATATGGGCCTCGTATTCATTCCGGAAATATAAAATGGTGGTCAAGACCGGGTTGGGAGCCGATGTGCCCAGACCACACAGGGAGAATCGCTGAATCATGGCTCCCAGCTCTTCCAGAAGTTCGATGTCGCCTTCCTTGCCGTTTCCCTGACAGATGCTGGTCAGAATCTCGAGCATCTGCTTGATGCCTTCCCGACAGGGGTTGCACTGGCCGCAGGATTCCTCTTTCAGAAAATCCAGAAAATATCGGGCCACATCCACCATGCAGGTGTCCTGATCCATGACGATCATGCCGCCGGAGCCCATGATGGATCCGACCTCAGCCAGTTTCTGATAATCAACAGGCAAATCCAGCAGCCGCGCCGGAATACATCCACCCGATGGACCACCGGTCTGAACCGCCTTGAATTCTTTTTTCCGCGGTACGCCGCCGCCGATGCCAAAAACAATATCCTTCAGGTTGATGCCCATGGGTACTTCCACCAACCCGGTGTTGTTAATCTTGCCCACCAGACTGAAAACCTTGGTTCCCTTGCTGTTGGCGGTTCCCATGGATGCATACCAGTCGCCGCCCTTTAAAATGATGGGGGGAACATTGGCATAGGTTTCCACATTGTTCAGGTTGGAAGGCCCGTCCCGGAATCCTTTTTCCACCGTATGCACATATTTCGCACGGGGTCTGCCCACCTTGCCTTCCAGCGATGACATCAGAGCGGTTGATTCACCGCACACAAATGCACCGGCCCCCCGGGAAATTTTGACATGAAATGAAAAATTGGTTCCGGCGATATTGTCTCCCAGCAGTCCGGCCTTTTCCGCTTCCTTGATGGCGGTAATCAGGCGTTTGACAGCCAGGGGATACTCATTTCGTACATAGAAAAAGCCCTGTTTGGAACCGATGGCAAGGGCCGCGATCAGCATGCCTTCCAGAACGCTGTGGGGATCGCCTTCCAGAATGCTGCGATCCATGTAGGCGCCGGGATCGCCTTCATCCGCATTGCAGATGATATACCGGTCACCCGAATGTTTGGCGCAGCTTTCCCACTTGATGCCGGTCGGAAAACCACCGCCGCCCCGTCCCCGAAGGCCCGAGGTTTTGATGTTTTTGATGATATCCGCCGGCGTCATTTGTGTGAGCGCCTTCAAAAATGCATAATAGCCTTTTCGGGCGATATATTCCTCGATGGAATCCGGGTCCATGTATCCGCAGTTTCGCAGGGCGATTTTGGTCTGCTTGGCGTAGAATGGAATGTCTTCCAGAAATGGAAAGCCCTCTGCCGGTGTAACCGGGGCCTGGGGATTGGCGATATCGTCTTCGAGGATATTGCGTGGATCCCGCATCTGTCCCAGAATCCATTTTTTATGATAGTCGTTTGCCAGATACCCGTTGATGGCCTCTGCAATTTTGTCTTCGGTCAGATGGTGATACATCATTCGGGGCTTGCCCGGCGCAACGATTTCAACCAGCGGTTCCATTTCGCAGAAACCGATACATCCGGTCTGTGAAATGGAAATATCCGGTTTTGTGGAAAATTCCTGTAAAGCCCGATTGTATGATGCCTGGGCGCCGGCAGCGATGCCGCAGGATGCCATTCCCACATTGACCTTGACACCGTCTGGGGCGTACAGTCGGGAAAAACAGGCCTGCCGTATGGCATCCAGATCCGTTATGGATGTGATTTTCATATTAAAATGCCTCGTATTGAAATTATTCGTAGCGGCTTAGGATGGATTGAATTTCATCCTGTTTCAGTCGGCCATGCATATCTTCATTGACCTTGATGACCGGGCCCAGACTGCAGCAGCCGATGCATCGCACCGATTCGAGCGTGAAACGGTTGTCGGATGTGGTTTGACCGTCATGAACCTGCAACTGATCCACAAGGGTTTCATGAATTCTGTCGCCGCCTCGGACATGGCAGGCAGTTCCCAGACAGATCGAAATGATGTTTCGGCCTCTGGGTTCGAGACTGAAGGTGCTGTAAAAGGTTGCGACGCCATAAATCTGGCTGACTGGAACACCAATTTTAACGGCAAGATAGGAAAGGGCAGGTTTGGGAAGGTAGTTATAGGTTTTCTGGATTGCCTGAAGAATCATGATCAGGTTTTCCTTGTCGTTCTGATAATCCTCCTCAATGATCCTGTCCAGCTCTCTGTAATCCAGCTCCAGGGACGCTTCGGATACTGACGAATTCATTGCGATTATGTCTCCAAAAAATACACAGTGATATTTCCGGTTGGGATTGAACCGGAATAAACGGGTAGCATAATGGTTAGTTCAGATAAGCCGGTTGCTGCGTAACCGGGCAATTTTCCACACAGGCACCGCAACCCGTACACAAATCCATTTTGATGAAGCGGGCGCGTTTGCGGACTTTGACCTTGAAATTGCCGGGATTTCCCTCAACCGATTCCAAATCTGCGTAGGTGATCAATTCGATGTTCAGATGCCGGCCGACCTCGACCAGTACAGGGGAGATAATTCACATGGCGCAGTCATTGGTCGGAAAGGTCTTGTCCAACTGGGACATGACGCCGCCAATGGAAGGGGATTTTTCAAGCAGATACACATAATAGCCGGAATTGGCCAGATCCAGGGCGGACTGCATTCCGGCAATACCACCGCCGACAACCAGTACAGAACCTATGGTGCTGTTAGACATGATTCAATTCTCCTGAACAATGGGATATAATAC
>DFZE01000112.1:30798-33619 GCA_002382065.1 Desulfobacteraceae bacterium UBA4064 | reverse complement strand
GAGTTTCCGTTCAGACACTATATATTGGGATTGTTCGGCCAAGGAGTCGATGAAGCAAGAAAAAGGTATGAATCCCATGTCGAAAAGGGAATTGCGCTTGGGAGGCGGCCCGAGCTGACAGGCGGCGGCCTGGTTCGAAGCCTGGGGGGCTGGGATGAAATAAAGAAAATGAGGCGGAGCGGACAGGATCGGATCAAGGGCGACCAGCGCATTTTGGGGGGACATGATTTTGTAACGGAAGTGCTTGCGGAGTCGGAAGATCAGTTTTCCCGCAAATACAGGCTCAGGGCCATGGGCTATGATTTTGGGAAAATAGTGGAAAGAACCTGCACTCTTTTTCAGGTCGAAAAGGATTATGTATTTGGAAAACGGCGGCAGAAAGACCGGGTGATGGCCCGGGATCTGATCTGTTACTGGGCAGTGGCTGAACTGGGAATGACCATGGTGGATGTGGCAAGGAAGTTTGACATAACCCCTTCGGCTGTCAGTTATTCTGTTCGGCGTGGTGAAAAAATGGCAAGAAAAGAGAATTATCAACTGGAAATATCAGTTATTTCATTTTTTAAGGTCCCCTAATCATGGATTTTAATCCGCGATTAGGGGAAGAGATGGAGCACAAAATCGAAAGGCGCAGTTCAGATGGCAGGGACGGCCAAGAAAATCGAATAAATAAATCTGTCCCCTTTTTTGCTTTTTTGCATTATTATTTAGTTTAACGCACCTTGCAAAAGTAGTGATGAAGTTGTAAAATTTTACCCGTAAGAACAATTTAAAGATCGAGAGAGTCTGATATGCCAAATTTATCCACAACAAAAATGTCTTCAAAAGGCCAGGTCGTTATCCCTGAGGAAATCCGCAAAAGGCTTAATCTGCATTCCGGAATGCAGTTTGTCGTTGTTGGCGAAGATAATGTGGTTATCCTCAAGGCAATAACCCCCCCATTCACATCCGAATTTGATGCAATCATTGCAAAAGCGCGAAGCCAGGCAAAATCTGCCGGACTTAAACAAAGCGATATCAACAAAGCGGTTACTCGGGTACGGAACCGAAAATGAAGATCGTGATAGACACGAACGTCTTTGTTTCAGGCATCTTTTTTACAGGGCCGCCGTATGATATTCTCGAAGCATGGCGTAACGGCAGACTCCAACCGGCAGTCTCTCAAGAAATTGTCGACGAATATCAAAGTGTCGTAGATGAGCTTTCCAAACAGTATCCGGCAATAGACACCATGCCGATTTTGGATATTGTCTCCAAAAATACGAAAATAATCATGGCTCCGAGCTTATCGGAACCGGTCTGTATTGACCCGGATGACGACAAATTCATCGCCTGTGCAATAGCAGCCCATGCAAAATTATCGTAAGCGGTGACAAGCATCTATTAAAGGTGTCTGGCTGTTGCGGGATACAGGTCCTGAAACCTCGAGAATTTGTTGACAAGTATTTAGCGGGTGTCGCTGCCAAGCGTTCAGCAAACCCGCTTTAAACCCCTAAACCAAAACTTTCCTCTCCACTTTAATGAACCCTTCTTTCCGGAGTGTCTTTGTCCCCTACTCATGTCAAAACCACCGGATAATCCTGAAACGGGTTCAGTTATACAGCCAGTGGCTGCATCAGCCAGCCGGAAATCCTCATTTTGATTTTTTCGGTCCATTCAGCTTACGGGAATGCCATAAAGCCGATCCGCAGATTGCTGTCCACCCCACACGGCTATCTGCCAAACCGGTTTCGCAACTGGCTGGCGGATTTCCCATGCCTCCCAGCCGACATAAAACCCGATGTTGACGGAATCGAGTCCCCGGATTATGATCAAAATCATCTGATATTCCATCGTCGACCGACTCCGGAAATGCTTATGGATACCGATATCTCAGCCCCTCATGACGTGATGAAGGGGGAAAAATGAGAGTGTCAGAACGCATCTCACTGGGGATTTCCGGATTTGTCACGGCAAACCCTTTATCTGCAGGCTGCGATATTCAGTCGAAAATGTCTCGCAATTGCTTGCTGGTGATAGGGGGTTGTGGACATCCTTAAAAACAAAAATAAATTTGATACAAAAAAACAGGTGAAAGCGTCACGTATGCCAGGAATTGCCCGATCGGATACATCCGGGTTCCTGAGAGTCTCCATGGAAATCCTTGAACAGGAAAATGAGTTGAGTGCTTGTATTTGATCATGATATACATATTCTATGGTAAATCCGAATAAAATAATAGCAAGCTGTACAGGTTTCGAGTGGGACAAGGGTAATAACACGAAGAATTGGCATAAACATGATGTGTCAACACTTGAATGCGAGCAAATTTTTTTCAATAAACCGCTTATTGTAAAACGCGACAAAGAACACTCTGCTTCTGAAAATCGATATTACGCTCTTGGCAGAGCAGACTTGAACAGGTTGCTCTTTGCTGTTTTTACGATCAGGAGTGGAAAAATAAGGCTCATCTCTGCTCGTGACATGACTGAGTTTGAGTCTGAAAGGTATATGAAATGAAAAGGAAAATACCTGCATTCAAAAATGAGAAAGAAGAACGTCTCTTCTGGGAGCAGAATGATTCATCAGAATACATTGACTGGTCTGATGCCGATGAGGTTGTTTTTTCAAGGCTTAAGCCCTCTACCAGAATAATCACAATTCGCCTTCCGGAACTGATGATTGAGGAATTGAAACTTATTGCAAATAAACGAGATATTCCTTATCAATCGCTTTTGAAAATTTTTCTTGCTGAAAGAATAGAGACTGAATTGCATCAGTGATCGTCCGTGACATCGTTCCGGGCGTGAAAAGTGAGTGAAAAGTGAGGGACGACCTTAAA
>DFZE01000112.1:29499-30786 GCA_002382065.1 Desulfobacteraceae bacterium UBA4064 | reverse complement strand
TCAGGGGAATCGAACGCCGGAAGATTTTTATCGATGATAAAGACCGGGACAATTTCATTGAACGGTTGGCCATGCTGTTGCCGGAAACCGGAACCCGATGCTATGCATGGTCATTTTTGTCCAATCACGCCCATTTTCTGTTCAGAACCGGTCCATCCGGTATGGCCCGTTTGATGAAACGGTTGCTTACCGGATATGCCGTGTCCTTCAACAGAAGACACAAGCGTCATGGCCAGCTTTTCCAGAATCGGTACAAATCCGTCATCTGCCAGGAAGACGATTATCTGCTGGAACTGGTTCGATATATTCACCTGAACCCGTTGAGGGCGAAACTGGTGGGCGACTTGAAGGAACTGGGCCGTTATGCCTATTGCGGTCATGGCGCTTTGCTGGGTCACCAGAAGAGGGAATGGCAGGATGTCGACTATATATTGGGATTGTTCGGCCAAGGAGTCGATGAAGCAAGAAAAAGGTATGAATCCCATGTCGAAAAGGGAATTGCGCTTGGGAGGCGGCCCGAGCTGACAGGCGGCGGCCTGGTTCGAAGCCTGGGGGGCTGGGATGAAATAAAGAAAATGAGGCGGAGCGGACAGGATCGGATCAAGGGCGACCAGCGCATTTTGGGGGGACATGATTTTGTAACGGAAGTGCTTGCGGAGTCGGAAGATCAGTTTTCCCGCAAATACAGGCTCAGGGCCATGGGCTATGATTTTGGGAAAATAGTGGAAAGAACCTGCAATCTATTTCAGGTCGAAAAGGATTATGTACTGGGAAAAGGGCGGCAGAAAAACCAGGTGATGGCCCGGGATCTGATCTGTTACTGGGCAGTGGCTGAACTGGGAATGACCATGGTGGATGTGGCAAGGAAGTTTGACATAACCCCATCGGCTGTCGGATATTCTGTTCAGCGTGGCGAAAAAATGGCAAAGAAAGAGAATTTTCAACTGGAAACATAAGTTATTTCATTTTTTAAGGTCGTCCCTACTCAGAGGTGTTTTTCAAGGCGCCAGCCGCTAAAGGCTATATCGGTTGTGGTATATCATTAAAATCGGAAATGGTGATACAGCCCCAAAGGAAAAGAGATCGTGGCTGAAAAAATCAGATTCATGGTGTTCAATTGCGAAGCGGACAGCAGGCCGAAGGCACGACGGTCATGCAGTCATGTGAGCGCCGCGATGAGTAATGGAAGCAAGGATAAAAAGATGAATACCCCAAGATTTGCCATTTGCATCGACAATTCGCACTATCCAGCTTCTTTGGAGCTACATAGTGTTTGAACGAAAACTC
>DFZE01000112.1:23222-29477 GCA_002382065.1 Desulfobacteraceae bacterium UBA4064 | reverse complement strand
TTGTTTCGGATTTCGCGCTTCGAATTTCGAATTTTGAGATAGAGAGAAAGGGTTTCCGTTCAGGCACTACATAAGGTATATCGTGTCGTCTCAGATGAAGATGTTGAGAAGGAGCGAGATTTGCGCATCATTGATGAGAGCGGAGAGGATTACCTTTATCCTGCTGATTACTTCATTCTGGCCGACTTTTCGCATCATGTAATCACTACCCTCAACAAATCGTTTGCGCAATACACACGCTCCTGCTGACAAGTCCACCAAGTTGATGGGTAACCGGCTTAGGCTGGGTTTAGCTGCAGGTTGCTGTCCATCCGACCCGGCTATCTTCCAAACCGCTCCCGCAAACGGCTGGCGAATTCCCGTGACTTCATGCCGACAGAAAACCCGGTATTGACGGAATTGAATCCCCGGATTTTGATCAAAACAATCTGGCCTTCCAGCATTGACCGATTCCGGAGCCGCTTATGGATGCCGACATCTCATCCCATTCTGATCGCGGCATATGAAAACCGGCATGCCGATGCGAATTGACTTCAGATGCCCCATGCGGTTTTCAGCATGGTGTCATTGTTCATCAAAAGCTTCATATAGATGCTTTCCTGCGCGATCATGTCCTGATCTTTGTGCCGCAGCCATTCTGAAAGCCATGCAAACCGGATTGCAATCACCAGCTCGACAAACATCTCCCAGGTGATGTCGGACATGATTCCGGCTGCTTTCAGATGGCAGATAAAACCGGTCACCAGGTCGCCAAGCAATCCATGTGGATTTTCACTGCTGATACATCCGACCAGATTGGCGGCATCGTATGCCTCGGGCTTTATTCCCAGAAATTCCCAGTCAATGACAGCCTGGATCGCATCCTGTGACCAGATGATATTCAATGGATGAAAATCCCCGTGACAAAACCCGGCAGGCAGTCTGTCATGAATCTTCATAAACCGTTTTTCGAGAAATTGAATGACCGGTGTGATGCGATCCAGCACCTCCGGATCATGTTTTTTGATCTGCATGACCAGATGATGAATATAATCCGTTATCGAGAAGCGGGAAATCGGAATAACTTCTGAAATGCCTTCCGATTTGTCCCCCAGGGCAATCAGGAACCGGGCCATTGCCGGACCCCGCCACGCTTCAAAAAGATATTCCGACCGATTGAGGGGGATTCCGTGGACAAAAGGGGCCATCCGCCAGAACCGGCTGTCTGATTGAACAATCCCCACATTGTGTTTTGTGCGCAGATGGGGATTGATTCCGGGCATTTCTTTCCGGGAGAGAAAATCCAGAACAGAGATGATTCGTGTCTTCTGGTCGATGTCCGAGCCGGTTACGCTCTCAAGAACATAAAGCCTGTCGTCGCTGCATTCGATCACAAACCGGAATTCACAACGCTCCGGGCTGCCGGCAACAGAAATATCCCTGCGGATTTTGTTGACCCGCAGCTCCCAGTGGGCAGCGGCATCGATGATGGATGAATCGATATCATTACATGTATAAAGATGCATATTGTCCGCGATATGTTGAACAGGCGGCATAAACAGCCGGAGGTTTTCGGAAGCCTCAATCGCCCAGCGCCTCACGTACCCTGGCTGCCAGGTCCTTCAGTGAAAAAGGCTTTTGTACGAAGTTGACTTTCTTGTCCAGCACGCCCCGGTTGGCAATAATGTCGGCCGTGTAGCCGGACATGAACAGGACCCGGATATCGGGATAAAGGGTTTTCATCCGGTCGGCCAGATCCCGTCCGTTCATGGTGGGCATGATCACATCGGTTATCAACAGATCCAGTGTCTCTGTGCTGGTTTGGGCCAGGGCAAGCGCCTCTTGCGGATCGATAGCGGTCAGCACCCGGTAGCCGAGTCTTTCCAGCATAATTTTGCCAAGGTTTAAAATTGCAGGCTCATCTTCAACCAGCAGAACGGTTTCGTTTCCCCGGGCCACCTGTGCAGATGAATCCTGTCCTGTTTTCCCGGTGGCGGCCACCACATGTCGGGGCAGGTAAATCTGAAACGTCGTGCCCTGCCCGGGTTCGCTGGATATGGTGATCACCCCGTTATTCTGCTTGACAATGCCATAGACCGTGGCCAAACCCAGTCCGGTTCCCCGGCCGATTTCCTTGGTGGTGAAAAACGGCTCGAAAAGATGTTCGCGGGTTTCGGGATCCACCCCGCATCCGTCATCGCTCACTGCCAGCAAGACATATTCGCCGGAAATGAATTCCGGATTTTCATCCCTGCTGGCCTCGTCAAAGGTGCGGATACCTGTTTCGATGGTCACCCGGCCCACACCCGAGATGGCATCCCTGGAATTGATGCACAGGTTTGCCAGAATCTGGTCGATCTGGCCCGGATCGATCCAGACCGGCCACAGCCTGCTTGCGGGCCGCCAGCGCAGATCGATGTCCTCGCCGATCAGCCGTCGCAGCATCTGGAGCATCCCTTCCACCGTGTCGTTCAGGTCGAGTACCCTGGGCGCCACGGTCTGCTTGCGGGCAAAGGCCAGGAGTTGCCGGGTCAGGTTGGCTGAGCGTTCTGCAGCCTTGCGGATTTCCTGCAGGCTGTCAAAAATCGGCTGACCCGAATCGACCTGGTCCAGGGCGAATTCTGAATAGCCAAGAATCACACCGAGCATGTTGTTGAAATCATGGGCCACCCCGCTGGCCAGACGACCGATGGACTCCATTTTCTGGGACTGCAGCAGTTGGGCCTGGAGTTTTTCATGTTCCTGCTCGGCCAGTTTTCGGTCAGTGATGTCATAGTACTGTTCAATACGGCCTCCGGCATACAAACCGGCTTGAATGGGTTGACTCCAGTGTTGAAGCCATCGCCCTTCCCGGCCTTCTCCGGGCATCACGTGGCATTCAAATTTTTCGACGTATGTGTTGTTGTCATATGTCGCAAACACTTTTGCTGTAAAGGTTTCCGGATCATCAAAAATATCCGAAATTTGTTCCCGGATCAGTTGCCGCTTATCCTTTCCGATGACATCATTTCTTCTTAATCCGAAGTACCGTTCCAACGCATGGTTCACCCAGACAACCCGGAACGCGGAATCGAGAATGGATATGCCGACCATGGAACTGTCGAGTACGTCGTCTGTCAGGGAACGATATTTTTCCTCACTTTCACGCAACGCGGCCTCAACTTGCCTGCTGAGCGTAATATCCTGGAAGATACAGTGGGTTCTCTGGAAACGATTCACATCATCGCGCTGAATTCTTCCGTTGAAAAATACCAAAATGGTGGCGCCATCCTTTTTGACCATCTGGAATTCAACCCCCAGGATTTCTCCAACGGCCTTGAACCGGGGGAAATTCTGCTTGAAATGATCCCGCCAGTCCGGATGCAGGATGTCTCCAAAGTTGCGGCCGATCAGCTCATCACGGGTATAACCCAGTACATGAAGAAATGCCTGGTTGACATCCAGGAAATTGCCCTGCTCGTCCAGGGACTGGTAAGGCATGGGGGCATTCATGAACATTTGCCGAAATCGTTTTTCATTATCAGCCAGCATCTTTTCGGTATGACGGTATCGGGTAATATCCTGTCCAAAAATCGCCACCCGACTCACGGTGCCGCTGTCATCCCGCAGGGGATGAAGGTGGTGACGGATCATGCGCCCATCCAGGCAATCCTCAAATTCGAGCGCCTCGCCCGTTTCGACAACCCGGGTCAGGACGGATCGTCTGGCTGCGGCGATATCCGTGGGGAGAAGATCGAAAAACAACCGGCCAACCACCGCTTCCGGCTGGAGACCGAGGCGGGTGGCGCCAATCCGGTTGCAGGCAATAACCAAACCTGCGGTATCGATCAGAAATGCCGATTCCGGAGTGGCGTTGATCATGGCCGCCAGATTGGACTCGCTTTGTCTCAGCTCGCGGGTGCGCTCTTCCAGCAATGATGCCTGGACACATCCGTTAGGCATGGCATTCTCTTCTTTTTCCATATCATCTTCTCCCGACACCTAACCCGATGGATGAAATGTTTTTCTGTCAAAAACTAATCCAGATCCAGCTTCGTGTGACACTGATTGCAGGTGACAACACCCCGAAAAACTGTATTGCCACATTCAGGGCAAATATAGCGGGCTTCTTCATCCTGAATCCATTTTTCAGTGCCCATCTGCCGCCAATATGGAATGGCCCGAAGAATCACTTTTTTCCCGACGGTCATGGGGAAATTTTCGATATGCTGACAGGGGAAATCGTCACATTCATGGCATCCGGTAAAGCCTTTTCCCCGGGTGCAGTCACGGATAGCACATTGGCGGCAGTGCATGAACCGGTCATTCGAGAGGCATCCGCCGCATCGGATATCCTGCGCCAGGAGTGTTTCACTGTTGGGAAGGCCGCCTTTTCCCTGAATTTTTCCCTGATACAGATTGGCCAGCCGTTCCTTGAATTTTTGATTGTTATCACGATGGGCAATATAAATGGCGCATACGCCGCAATACAGGCCGCAGGGGGCAACAAAGTCCGGATTGATTTGCATAGGTTCAATTCTCCAGTGGATTTATTTATTTCCGACAGCCTTGATTGTTTTATCCTGTGATCCGATAGATCCGCTCCCATGTCGGTGAACGTTTTGCAACGCGGGTGGGCCAGCGGAAGCCGAAATGGCCACACAGCGGACAGAATACGCGAAGCTGATCAGTCATGTCGTCAGTGGAAAGCGGCAAATGTTTTCTTCCCAGTCCATACCCGACAACGCGGTCAATGCCGCCTGAGACAGCACAGGCATAGATGCCTTGCGGTGTCACGCCGATCCCGCAGTCATTCAGGATGCGGCATCCGCAGGCAAAATCGGAAAAGCGGAAAAATGGCGAGTCAACGGGCGCCATGTTGAACGGACGGAACAGTCGTTGACGGCTGCTTTTGAACGTATTTTTGATAACAACATCCCGGGGCGCCGCTTTCAGAATGCGCCTGACGCGATTGCCCGCGCCGTTGGTGCACACCACCAGCCGGAGTTCGGGACAGTGGTTGCGTCGATATTTCCGCAGCATTTCGACAATATGAAGAAAATCCGGGTGAAAGGTGGGTTCACCGCCCAGAAGTCGAATGCGCTGCCATGACCTGTTTTCGGCAATGCTCTGGTCGATGAAGTCTGCAATCTGATTCGGCGTCATCTCCTGATTTGTTGGGGCCTTGGTGCAGGACCGGTTGCAGTTGCTGCAGGCAAGATTGCAACGATAGGTGATATCGATCACGACAAATTTCCGGCTGATGGAAAAGGGTTTTCCCAGATATTTTACAGTCAAACGCTGGCGCCGGAAGAACTGAATGGCATCCAGCACCAGGCGTTTGAGAGTGATGTTGCGATGAATGGTCGGGTCAGGCATAAAGATAAACTCATATTGTCTTGACAATGCGCCGTGAATTGCGAAAATATAACACAAGACAATCATGTTTCAAATGGTTTCCGTTTGAAGGCCAGAAACAGTGGATGGATTGAAAATGGGCGGATTTCCGGACAACACAGTTGATTTGATCAATGAACATCTTGGCGGTTACAATCAGGCCATGGGACTTCGCTGTACTCATGCCGCTCCCGATCGGTTCGTTGCCGAACTGACTGTCGGAAGACAACATCTTCAACCCTATGGCATCGTCCATGGCGGTGTGTATGCCGGCATGATCGAGACGCTATGCAGCACCAGCGCCGCCTTGAGTGTCATGACGGACGGTAAAAGTGCCGTCGGGCTGGAAAATACCACATCTTTTCTGAGGGCCGTGCGCTCCGGAACCCTGCGATGCACAGCCATTCCGGTTATGAAGGGCAGGCGCTCCCATGTCTGGGAGGCTTCCATAACCGATGATCAAAATCGAATCGTAGCGACGGGCCGGGTCCGGCTGATCATACTTGAATCCGGTGTAACGGCGGATGGAATTGCCCTGCAACTGGAGGGCGGACCGCCTGCCGTTTCATCCCCAGCCAGAAACCACCACAAAAAATCATAACCGTCCCATATCCGGATATCCGTGATCTGTGCATATACTTTGAACGGTCACAATCTGCGGGTTCCATATACAGAAGTCAGAATACAGAATTCAGAAGCCAGAATAAATAGGGAATGGTTGCGGTTTACAAAAATGATATTTTCCGTATTTATTCTGAATTCTGGCTTCGGAATTCTGTTTTTCCACAATTATTGACCGACAGCAGTATATGCCTTCATGCCGGCGTTGGTGTCTGCATTGTTGATATGTTTCCCGAAAAGCAGAATGGATTTATAATAGTGTTTGAACGAAAACTCCTG
>DFZE01000112.1:0-23211 GCA_002382065.1 Desulfobacteraceae bacterium UBA4064 | reverse complement strand
TTGTTTCGGATTTCGCGCTTCGAATTTCGAATTTTAAGATACAGAGAAAGGGTTTCCGTTCAGGCACTATAATAACCAGGGGTGGATATTTATTACCCATTCAGACTGCGGGTCGATTTCAATCCTTGTATGTGCATGGCGATTGTTGCTGCTATAATGTGTGGCACCGGTTTTGCTTCATTTGTAAACAGCAAAATCTATAAACCGGGGTATTGGTTCAGGAGCGATTAAAATTAAACAGATTTTTCAACCCTTGACGATCTTTCCCCAATCAGTCAGATTTCCTGCAAAAATGTTCATGAAACATGGCTTCCAAAAAGAACGCCATATTGGGATTCAACGGTTTAATCCCTGACAAAAGGAGGCTTGTGATGAAAAATGTCTATACGCGGTCATGTGTATGGTTTCTCGTTCTGCTGCTGATGGTTCCTGTTGGGGGGTTTTCTCAGGATACCGGACCGCAGCCGCCGGTATTCCGACAGGAAGAACTGGATCAAATGCTGGCACCCATCGCGTTGTATACGGACGCGCTTTTAATTCAAATTCTTATAGCTGCGACCTATCCCCTCGAGGTGGTTCAGGCGTCACGGTGGGTAACCGCCAACCCGCATCTGAAAGGGGAGCAACTGGCCATTACCCTTGAGCAACAAAACTGGGATCCGAGTGTCAAGTCCCTGGTTAACTTCCCATCGGTTCTGGGCATGATGAACGATAAACTGGAATGGACCCAGAATCTGGGAGACGCCTTTCTTGCACAGCAGGATCAGGTGATGGCCACTGTTCAAAACCTGCGACAAAAAGCTTATGCACAGGGCAATCTCAAAACAACGAGCGAGCAGGTTGTGGTGGTTCAGGGAAAGACGATTGTGATTGACCCGGCGGATCCTCAGGTCATATATGTTCCGGTTTATAACCCCGCAGTCGTGTATGGCGCCTGGTGGTATCCGTCTTATCCCCCCTATTACTACTATCCGCCTGGCTATGTGTATCCATATGCGTATACCAGCGCGGCGGTTTACTTTGGTATCGGGGTGGCCTGGGGCTTCGCCTGGAGCTATGCCTACGGCTGCGTTTATTGGCCCACCAGCCAGGTGTACGTGTATGCGCCCCCACAGAACGTCACGACCTATAACACGTATAATACCTATAATACGTATGCCACCACACAGACTATCGTTAATTCGGGACAGACAACCACAGCCACAGGAACCAGCAACGGCACCCGTACTGCAACCGCGACAACGATTTCCGGCAAAAGTGTCGCCTATGCAGGTTCAACTGTAAAAAACGCCGATGGCAGTGTGACAACTTCAGGCGCTGTGGCCGGATCTGGGGGCAATACAGCCAGTCGCTCCGCAACCACAGCGGTTGATTCTGCGACCAATACGGTGAACCGGAATGTCACAGGTCCGGGTGGACAAACCCGAACCGTTACCGCGACGGCGGATGGGAGTGGCAATCGTTCGGCCGCTGTAGCAACGGACACCGGCAAAAGTGCCGCCTACACAGGGTCAACTGTCAAAAACGCAGATGGCAGCGTGACCAATACAGGCGTTGTGGCCGGTTCTGCCGGTAATACGATCGGTCGTTCCGCAACAACAGCGGTTGATCCTGAAACCGGTTCGATGGATCGCACGGTGACAGGCCCGGGCGGACAAACCCGTACAGTCAGCGGTGACATAGGAACTACGGGAACTATGGAAACATCCGGGACGACAGGGGCTACCGGGCAGACCGCAATGGCACAAAGCAGCACCACGGGGCAGGCAGCCAGGGAATGGCAACATGATCCGAGCCATCGCAAAGGTGTGACATACAAGGACCCCAGTGTGCGCCAGCAGTTCGGTCAGACAAGACCCACTGCCAGCACCAGCAGCCAATATCGGGGATTTGACCAGAATGGCCTGACGTCATCATCCGTCCAGCAGAGAAAGGTAACCGGTACGCAAAATCTTACGCAGGGCAGCCGGCAGACTGGCAGTCAAACACAGGCGGGTACTGGCGCGCCGAATGCAACCGGGAGCAGCCGACAGGGTTACAGCCAGGGGAAAACGGCTACTGGCGCGCCGAGTGCAACCGGGAGCAGCCGACAGGGTTATAGCCAGGGGAAAACGGATACTGTCACGCCGAATGCAACCGGGAGCAGCCGACAGGGTAACAGTCAGGGGAGAACGGCTGCTACCACGCCAAATACAGCGGGAAGTACCCGACAGACGTACAGCCCAAGAACAGGCGCGACCTCATCGGGAACCGGTGGACAATCGCAACTCCGGGGAACGACAGGGCTGTACGGCAGTACGTCAGGCAGGAGCTCAACGACATTTAAGCAACCCTCTGCAAGCGCCATCGAGAGTCTCAACCGCGGGGGCAGTGAAGTGAAACAACAGAGTATTCGCGGTCGTTCCAGCCGGGAAAGTTTGACTGTAAAAAATCCGGTACAGTCTCCCACGCCATCGTTTCAGGGTGGAAAAGTGAGCCCGGGAGTCAGTATTCCACGTTCCGGTAGTGGGAGCAGCATCGCTCCGAATATCGGAAGTGGTGGGGCCGGCTTGCCCCGTGGTGGTGGTGGGTTTCGAACCAAATAGGAATTCCATCGAGAAAATGTTTCACGTCATTTCATGAGGAGGGTGATCATATGAAGCCGGTTAGCGATCGTGAAAACGGTTCCTGCCATTCCGGGCTGGGCGCTGCTGTTATCATTGCCGTGATGTTATCTGTAATTGTGATTCCCGGCGGTGTCCGGGCGGCATCGGGTGCGACATCTTTTCAGCAAACCTTCGCTTCTCCCGAAGTTGGGGCTGCCGCAATGGCCGCGGCCGTGCGGGCGAATGATACCCGGTCCCTGTTGGCCATTTTTGGTCCGGACGGCGACCAATTGTTTTCATCCGGTGATGACGTTGCCGACCAGGAGGATCGCCAGGATTTTTGTAATCTCTACCAGGCAAGGAACACTCTGGAGTGGGTGGGGGATGCAAAAGCGATACTCCTCGTTGGGAATAACGATTGGCCATTTCCGATTCCCCTTGTCAGGACGGGAGACACCTGGGTTTTTGATTTGAAAGCGGGCCGGGAGGAGATCCTCAACCGCAGGATCGGGCGCAATGAAATGAGTGCTGTACAGGTTTGCCTGGCCTATGTCGATGCTCAATATGAATATGCCCTGGGAGATAAAGACAGGAAAGGCGCGTTTGAATATGCCCAGAAATTTGTAAGCGATCCCGGAAAGCAGAATGGCCTCTATTGGGCGAGTCGGGAAGGAGAAAAACCGAGCCTCCTGGGACCTGCCATTGCAATGGCATCCCCAAAAGACTATCGCAAGATACATTCGGCAGGATCCGCCGTTCCGTATTATGGGTATTATTACAATATACTGACGGCCCAGGGCCCAAATGCTTCCGGAGGCGCATATGATTATGTCGTGAATGACAGGATGATCGGTGGGTTTGGGCTGGTGGCGTATCCGGCAAATTTGGGCCGGTCCGGAATCATGACCTTTATTGTCAGTATGGATGGTATTGTTTACGAAAAAAATCTTGGCAAGAATTCCGCCAGAATTGCAGATACAATGACCCGGTTTGATCCGGACAAGACATGGAAAATGACCGTGTATGGCGACATGCCATAATTGTGACGATTAAATGAAACGTAACTATACTTCAGTTGGTCACAATTTGAGTGTTCCCGGGCCGGCCTTTCACGGCAGGACGGTCGCGCCGTAGAGACAAGGCATGCCTTGTCTCTACAGATGGGAANNCAGATTGTGACCGTTCAAAGTATACTCAGGTATTCAGGAGTCAGAATGAAGGACCGATCCGGAATCAACGGGCATTTTCAATGACCCGCCAGGAATACCACAGTGTAAACAGCGCAGCCGACCAGGTGATTCCGAAGATGGCCCAGAAAACCGTTACAATGCCAAGACCCAGAACATTGACCAGCCCGAAAAAAATCACCAGAGGTGCGATGATCTGCCGATACAGCCCCACCCATATCGCATATATGGGTTTTTTCATGCCTTGAAGGCAGGCGACGGATATATACAAAATGATGTACGCCTGGAAGATGAATGCGGCAATGCGCAGATAGGTGGCGCCGATTGACCGGACGACTGCATCGGTCGTAAAGATGGCCATCAGCGGTTCGGAAAAACAGAACACGCCAATGGTTCCGATGGTCATGATGGCAATGCCGTAGCGGATGCAGGTTTTGGCCGTTTCTTTGATCCGGCCATATTGTTTTGCACCGCTGTTCTGTCCGACAATGGACAGCGCCGCCGTTGTCAGGCCGAAGGACGGCAAAAGGGCAATCTGTTCAATCCGTGTCGCAATTCCGTAAGCCGCTACACTTTCCTTGCCGAAAATGCTCAGAAAATAGGTGATGACAAAAATTCCGATGGCGATGGTCATCATGTTCAGGGATGCCGGCAGGCTCTGGCCCGTCAGTTCGATATAGATTTTTTGACGGGGAATCAGTTTTTTTACACAGTCCACACAGAAGATTTCAGAAACGGCCGCCCGAAGGCCGACATAGATTGCGCCCAGAAACTGGATAAGGACTGTGGCCCAGGCGACACCGGGCAGACCCATTGCCGGAATGCCGAATCCGCCGTACATGAACCATGGATCAAGAATGACATTGAGAAAAAATCCGCCGATCAGATAGTTTCTGTAGGTTCTGGCATCTCCCTGCGCATTCAGGATGGCATTGAAGGTGTGTATGAGAAGAAAAAAAACGGTTCCCGTCAGGATGACATTCATGTAAGACAGGCCCAGGCCAAGGTACTGATCTGTCGCTCCCAGCATTCTGAAAAGTGTCGGGCTGACCATTAGTCCCACAATTGTCATCGCCAGGCCAAAGAGAATCGTAAATGAAATGGCCTGCCCCACATACTCGGAGGCCTTTTGCCGGTCACCTTCTCCAATGGCGTTTGAGATCAGGGCGGTTGTTCCGGTGGCAATTCCGGAGCCGAGGGCGATGATGATAAAAAATATTGGAAAAGACAGGGAGAGTGCGGCCAGGGCGTCTGTGGACAACCGTCCGCCGTAATAGGTATCGACGACATTGTACATCGTGTTAAAAAAGAACCCGATGCTGGCAGGAACCGCTATCCCCCGGATAAGCGATGAAACAGGCTTTTGTGTCAGATCCGAATCCAAATCATCCCTTGTTGCGATTTGAGTTGTGAGAATCGGTCAGGCCGCCTGACCGTGCGGCGGCTGTTCTGCCGCAATGCTGTGAATGCCGTTGACCGCGTAGAGACAAGGCATGCCTTGTCTCTACAGAAAGTAAAAATAGTCAGGTAGGCCAAACTACCGGCCAAACTGACCTACCGGCTTTCAGCAATTTCAGCGGGGCACGGGTAGGTCAGGGCGCCGCGGCTTTTTGCGGCTCCCTGACACCATGCCATTTTCACGGTAAACGCTCATGATCAAGGGTTTGGTCACCCCCAGACATGAAAATGAAGGCAAACCAACTTCTTTCCGTGTATTCCGTGGTTAATGTATTTTCACGGTAAAATGCCGGTTTTGCCTCCTGAAGTCAAGTCGCATCATCAACTCAACGCAGCTCCCGGATTCGTTTGATATCCTGTGACTTGCCCAGCATGATCAACACATCACTGTCTTTGATCACAAAATTGGCCGGAGGCACCAGAACAAAATTTTCGGGAACATATTCCTTGATCGCGATGATGTGAACATTGTATTTCGCCCTCAGGTCGAGATCCATCAGTGATTTTCCGATAAATGCTCTTGGCGGGTCCACCTGAAGCAGACTGTAATCCTCTGCCAGGGGAATAAAATCCAGAATATTGGGTTTGGACAATCCCTGGGCGACCCGAATGGCCATGGCCATTTCCGGCCGGATGATTTCCGTTGCGCCAACTTTTTTCAGTATTTTTTCATGGTCGTCATCGATGGCCTTGACCACAATTTTTTTGACCCCGATCTCATGAAGATGCAAACAAATCAGAATGCTGTTGCTGATTTTTTCCCCGGCGCTGACAACCACACCGTTCATTTCATCCAGACCCAGGGCTTTTAATTTCTCTTTGTCCGAAGCATCCATGACAATAGCTTCGGTGCAGAAGGGATCGATATCCTGAACCCGACCCCGATTTTCGTCAATTGCCACAACCTCATGACCTTCCTCAAAAAGGGTTTTGGCGACATTGAATCCGAATTTACCCAGGCCGATTACGGCAAAGCGCTTTGTTTTCATGTGATTTATCCCAACATCATATTTTCTTCGACATATTCAATGCCGGATTGGTTTCCATTGATAATAAGGACATAGGCAAAGCTGATCACCCCGACCCGTCCAATCAGCATCATGATGATCAGAAGCATTTTGCCCCAGCCATTGATGACGGATGTCGCCCCCATGGACAGGCCGACTGTACCGAAAGCAGAGATGACTTCAAACAGCAATATACGGAACTGATCCCCCCCTGCATGGCCGGCAATCTGCTCAGATGACTGGGATATCAGCAACAGGAAAAATATCACCAACACAAAAAATGCGGATAACCCGACAATGGACAGACTTTTCATGATATTGACATCACTGATCGATTTTTTGAACAGATTGGGGCGATAATTCCCTTTCATCCGACACCGGGCGGCAACAAGCAGAACCGTCAGGGTGGTGGTTTTTATGCCGCCTGCGCAGGACCCGGGAGACGCACCGATAAACATCAACAGCATCAGAAGCATGGCGCCGGCGTTTCCGATACCGGCCAAATCCAGTGTGTTGAACCCGGCCGTCCGGCTGGTGACCGATTGAAAAAATGAATAAAGGATCTGGTTTCCCAGACCGCTTCCTTTCAGGGAATGACCCTGTTCCAATATCATATATAAAAATGTGCCTGACAGAATCAGAACGCCGGTGGTTGTCAGCACCGTTTTTGTCTGAATGGAAAGCTTGACCCGCCGCTGTCCGGATCGGAATAAATAATGAACCAGATCATGCACCACCGGGAACCCGATGCCTCCCAGGATAATCAGTGTGCAGATAATCAGGTTGATGGACAGCAAATCCCTGAAATCCATGAGGCTGTTGGCGAAAAGAGAAAAACCGGCGTTACAGAATGCCGAAACCGAATGAAAAACAGCCAGCCAGACTGCCTGATCCACCGGAAACCGCCGACTCCAGAAAACAGTCAGCAAGATGGCGCCCAGCAATTCGGTGATTCCGGTAAAAATAAAAATGGATTGAAGGAGGGAGTAAATATCTTTTCTGGGTGTATGTGCAAATGTTTCCTGCATCACCATCCGGTGACGAAATGAGATGGTTCGGCCAAGCCAGTGAAACAGCGCAACAGAGACGGTCATGACACCCAGCCCGCCGATCTGGATGAGCAGCAAAATCACACACTGCCCGAATATGGTGAAATCACGTCCCGTGTCCAGAACAGCCAACCCGGTGACGCAGACGGCGGATGTGGCCGTAAACAGGGCATCCATCCAGGAAATATGGCCGATTGGGGTGGAAATCGGTATTTTCAATCCAATCGTTCCGATGACGATGAGCAAAAGAAAACTGCCCAGTATCAGCGCTGCCGGGTGCAACTTGAGTATTCGTTTGCCAAATGTCATGCACGGAACCCCGGTCTCAAAAAATATTCACAGTGCAAATGGCAATCTGTTTCACAGACTTCATGCAGTCGTTTCCCTCCCAACACCATTCGATTTTTGGAACCACGACAGGTTATCAGCTCACAGGCGTCATCGACAGGAATATAATTCAGATTGGGGCACAACCGCGCCAATATTGTCCCGATGCGGATTGCCGGATCGTTTTTCAGGACCCGGTCCATCAGATTTTCAGGATCAATATGCGCACCGCTCCGATGACATGACATCAACTGTACACCGGAGTTTTGAATTTGTAACGCCATATCTCTGCGGAGCACCCCCACATCGGCCAGAATGGGGGTTTTTCTATCCGACGTGAATTTGATCAGATACTGGCAAAGCGCGATTGCCCCGTCCCCGACTGAACCATTTCGTCCTGGAAACGCTATGGCAATGAGACTGTAATTCTTTTCGATCGCTGAGGCAAGACAGGCCAGACTGCTTTTGACAATGACCACATTTTTAAGTGGTTTGACCCCGACTTTCCGATCAAGCGAACAAACCAGTATGCATTCATTCAAATTTGACAAGATGTTTTGGCTCCATGTGGAATATATATACTGCTGTCGGTCAATAATTGTGGAAACACAGAATTTAGAATTCAGAAGCCAGAAGCCAGAATTCAGAATAAATTGGGAAAAGATCATTTTTAAAAACAGCAACCATTCCCTATTTATTCTGGCTTCTGTATTCTGACTTCTGTAAATGGACCGTCCGACCGTGAAGGGCCGGGATGGGGAACACACCAATTGTGACCGGCTGCAGTTTAAAAATTCAGACGGTTACATCGATCGCACAGGACCACCTTTAAGCAAAATGAATGCCATTCACTCTTATGTATGTAATGATATAATAAATCAAACAGTTAGGATGATATGAAACAGGGAGTCGGAGGGATGGATTGAATTGTGCAAGAATCCGGCATTGCATCCTGCAAGGTCAGGCTGTCAGAAACAAATAAATCCCCATCTTGCTTGTCTTTTGCCCCGTCTGCTGCGTTACATCCACCGGCACATATCCCGATATGCACTGGCGGATATGCCTTGCAGACGAACCAAAATCCGTCGCAATCCAGTGGATTTATTTATTTCCGACAGCCTTAATCAAGCTGATACTTTTTACGTTTGCGCCATAAGGTGGCCGGATCGATTCCCAAAATTTTGGAAGCCTCTTCAAGGGACCGGGTGTGAAGCATGACATTTTGCAGGTGTTGTTTTTCAATGTCGGCCAGGCTTGGAAACAGGTTTTCTGAAGAAGCGGATGGATTGAAATTTGCAATGTTGGATGACAGCTCCGTGACCTGGAGTTCGATATCCTGAGCCATGATGACGGACCGTTCAATGGTATTGATCAGCTCGCGGATATTTCCAGGCCATGGATAGCGCTGCAACCGTTGCATGGTTTCGTCCGAAATACTCCGGATTGATTTTCCATTCAGCCGAACCGAGCGCATCAGGTAGTATTCCGCAAGCAACTGAATATCTTCCGGCCGTTCCCGCAACGGCGGAAGAAACAGTTCCAGAACATTCAGGCGGAAGTAGAGATCCTCGCGGAATGACCCTTCACGCACGCGCTCTTCAATATCCTTGTTGCTGGCGGTAATGATGCGTACATCCACGATATGGGGCCTTGGATCACCAATCCGTTCGTACTCGCGGTGCTGCATGAAACGAAGCAGTTTTCCCTGAACAGCCGGCGGAATTTCGGAAATTTCATCCATGAATACGCTGCCGCCTTTCGCCAGTTCGAGTTTGCCTGCCTTGTCCCGAATGGCACCGGTGAACGCCCCCTTGACATGGCCAAACAAATCACTTTCAAGCAGATTTTCCTGCAACGCCGCACAATCGACGGTCACAAAGGGCTGTCCCGCCCGGGGACTCCAGTCGTGAATCAACCGCGCCAGCAATCCCTTGCCGGTACCGCTTTCACCGCTGATGAGAATTGTCGCCTCTGAATCCGCTGACTGACGGGCGGTCCGAAGGATTTTGCGCATGCGCGGGTTTCGTGTCAGAATACCGCCTTCTGAAAAAATTCCTTTCAGGGTTGCGATTTCTTTTTCCATACTGTGGAACCGCTTCAATTTTTCCAGGACAAGATCCAGTTGCCCGGGAACAAAGGGCTTGGGAAGATAATCAAATGCGCCCATTTTGACTGCGGTGACGGCTGTTTCGATGGTCGCATATGCGGTGATCATCAGCACCCGGGTTTTGATGCCGCTGGCCATGATATCGTTCAGCACATCCAGCCCGTTCTGATCCGGGAGCTTCATATCGAGCAATACCAGATCGGGCGCCGCCGTATAAATTTTCTCCAGTCCTTCCTTTCCGGAAACTGCTGTTACAATCTCAAATCCCTTGTCTTCGAGATACATTTCCAGGGTTGTCAGAATATTGCGGTCGTCATCAATGATCAGGGCTTTTTTCATACACGATCTCCTTGGGCAGCGGGTATCCAGAACGTAAATGACGCGCCCTCCCCGGGTTTGCTCTGAACCTGGATATCACCGCCGTGCTGTTCGATGATATCCTTGACAATGGCCAGCCCAAGTCCGATTGTGCCGCTTTTCCCGCGTTCGGAGAACTGCGTGAACCTGTCGAAAATATGAGGCAGATATTCCGGATTGATGCCGCTGCCGGTGTCGGTGCAGTGGAAATAAAAGCGTGATCCCTGTTTTTCAATTTTCAGTGAAATGCTTCCGCCATGATTCGTATATCGCAGGGCGTTTCCCACCAGGTTTGTCAGCACCCAGGGAAAGCGGAATGAATCGATTGTCACCCGGGGCAAATCGGCCGGAATGTCGATATGAATGGATACGCCCGTGTTCTCGGCCTGTTTTGTCAATGGCGCCAGACATTCCAGAACGACCTCTGCAATATCCAGGGTTTCCTTGATACGCGGTTTCGACATGGCTTCCAGCCGGGATAAATCGACAAGCTCATTGATGAGGGCCGCCAGCCGGTTGCAGTCATCATGCGCAGTGGCCACCAGTTTTTTCTTTTTATCGGAATCGAGACGGTTTCCACGGCTGTGAAGCATGCCGATGCTCATGCCCAACGACGTCATGGGTGTTTTGAGCTGGTGGGAAATATCTGCGATGAATCGTCCTTTGGCCTCTTCGGCCTGGCGGACTTTTTCTTTTTCAGCAGACAGAATATCGTCACGATGACGGTCATATTCCTGAAGGCGGCTGAAAAGGTGGTTGAACGCGTTTGTCAGAAATCCGATTTCATCATCTGTCTCGGCATAAACCGTCGGATAAACCCCACTGCCTTCCTGAGTGGCTGACAGGTGCCTGGCAAGGGTCATGACCGGGCGGGCAATACGATAGGATAAAAAATAACTCAGCGCCAATATTGCCGTGATAATGACACCAAAAAGGGCTATGGCATTCCGCTGAGCCTGTTGCGCCAGCATGCGGGTTTGCTGCTCTGCCCGTTCCATGGCTGATTCATTGAGAACGACCAGATCATCGATCAGGGAAATCATTTCAGAGCTTCGGGCGAGAAAGTCTGTATATCGATCATTTCCCCACGTCTCATCACCCGCTTCGTTCAGTGAGTTTGAAAGCAGTCTATAACAGGCAAATCGCTCCAGGAGGTGATTGATCAATTCTTTTTCGCCGATTTCCGTAATGTTATCCCGGCATATCGTGAGACTTGCTGCCAGTTTTGTCAGCATTTCCTGTGAAACAACCCTGTCGATACGCTTGCCGGATAATTGTTCAAACAACAGGTTCCGGATTCCCTCGATCGTTTTTCGGCCTTCCTGCGCTGCCCGGATACTTTTGTAGTTTTGGGAAAGGATTTTTTCGGCGCTGTCCCCCAGATCATTCAAATACTGGTTGTTCAGAAGCGCCGCAGCAAACAACGCCAGCGTGGGCGCCAGGCTGACCAGAAAGATTTTGAATCGTATGGGATGCCGTATGGGATTCTCTTGCTTTTTCCCGTCGTTCATAGCCGCAATACCATTGGGGTTACCATTCAGGCGTTAATTGGACTGATTTTTTCTGTATTTTCCTGTGGCGTCCGCCGCCAGCAATGCCTGAAGCACTTTTTCCGGTGTTATCCCGCCTGCTTCGTGATGAATGGATTCACCCGGGGCACAGGATTTTTCAGCAACCCGCATCAGTTTGTTGCGGTCGAATTGTTGAATACCGATGTCTGCAAGCGTCGTCGGCAGACCGATATCCTCGCAGAAGGCGTAAACCGTATCCATTTCTTTTGGTGGCGCATCGGTGAGTTGAAGTCCGGCCAAAACGCCAAAGGCCACTTTTTCGCCATGGTAAAAGGCATGGGTTTCATCCAGGGCAGTGAGTCCGTTGTGAATGGAATGGGCGCTGGCCAGTCCGCCGCTTTCAAAACCGATACCGCTTAACAGAATGTTGGCCTCCACAATATGCTCCAGGGCCGGGGTGATGATATGCTGCTCCGCTGCGATTCTGGCGGCCTTGCCATATTGGAGCAAGGTGTCATAACAGAGCCTGGCCAGGTTGAGTCCGGTCAGCGTGCCGAATCCGCCGCATGCGTTTTCGGACTGTGTGCTGCAGCAGGACTGTGCCTCGAACCATGTCGCCAGGGCATCGCCCATGCCGGCCACAAGAAAACGGACCGGAGCCCGGGCAATAATTTTCGTATCTACAAGGACAAGCGACGGATTTGATTTTTGATAATACACCGACTCAAAAACACCCTGTTCAGAATAAAGCACGGCGCATCCGCTGCATGGGGCGTCGGTCGAGGCAATGGTGGGGACGACAAGGACCGGGATATTGGCACGATCCGCGGCGATTTTTGTTGTGTCAATTGTTTTTCCGCCGCCCATGCCCACCAGAACATCCACATTTTTTTCCCGGATGATTGCCGCCAGGCGCGAAAGTTCGTTTTCACAACATTCTCCGGCGAATTGTTCGACGAGCAAGCAGTGCCCGCTCCAATCGATGCCACTGTCCGGAAGGATTTTCCTGTACGCCGCAGGTGACGCAACGATCAACCCCTGGCGACCAAACAGCCTGATCAGGGCAGGCAATTCGGCAAGCGCGCCAACGCCTTGAATATATTTCCCCGGGAACAACACTTTCTTCAACATGTGATTTCTCCTTGCTGTTATCGCGCGGGTTCCCGGTTTTGGCCGGGAGTGCCCTGCGATCCGGTTTTACTGTAATTGGCTCGACAGGGTTTGGAATCAGAGACATGAATCTTGCCATAGCGTTACCGGCATATCAAGAACAAAGCCGGATATCCCTGATCAAAAGCTTCGGCCATTCTTTTTCAGGTGTATTCATCCATGTCGATCCAGTATTTTTCTTTCCGGGTGTTTTGAAAAATGACAATAGACAATGAAATTGTATCCATAATTGAAATCAATTTGGGCGGGGTGATGGGGAATATGGACTTCGGGGCCGCACCGCTGACCAAGATGGTGATGAATCGGGGTGGCGATTCCGTCAATGTGGATTTCAGCACCCCAACCAGTCGAACCGTGGAAGAAATTGTCCTGAACGGGGGAGGCGCCAAGGTGAATATGGTGAATATCGGAAACACCAATTTTTACACGTTTCTGTTAAACGGCGGTGGTTTATCCGGGATGCTGGGATTTCATGGCGCGCTTCAGGAAGGGCAACACAATATAATGGCCTATTTGGGTGGCGTATCCCAGGAGTGGTTTGTTCCGACCGATGCCGGAGAATCTGTCAAAGCCCTGACGACGGCCGCTTTTGTAACTGTCGCAGGCGACGGCTGGTACACCTTGAAAAAAAGGTCCGCTTATCAAGGAATATATTACTACGGATTATGATGCCCAGACTGTCAAACTGAATGTCTACATTGTTGCCGCAGGGTCATCCGTCAAAATAGACCGTCAGTAACGTTGTTCTGAAACGGAAATTCCCGAAGCGCCGCTGATGCGGGCAGCCGGATGGTTTCGTGGTAAATATGGGAAAGTCCGGAAGCTTCCGGATTGATTTCAATGCACCATGCCCCGGAATCCCTGGCCAGTTGGGGAAAACCGGCTGCCGGCCAGACAACGCCGGATGTACCGATTGCAACAAAAAGATTGCAGGTGGAAATCGCATCCACGGCCGCACACACGGCCTGCTCATTCATTGCATCTTCAAACCAGGTGATATCGGGCCTGAGCCAGGACTTGCAGGGACAGGTTGTGTGCCGATACGTCTCGCCGATATCATCAAATGTCCCATGAACCGGACAACGCAGCCGCCACAGGCTTCCATGAAGCTCGATGACATGGCGTGTTCCGGCACGCTGATGCATGCCGTCAATGTTCTGGGTGACCACCGTGAATTGCGGGTGATGTTTTTCGATGATGGTCACAATCTCGTGACCCACGTGCGGTTGGCAGGAAAGCACCGCTTTTCGCCGCATTTCATGAAACACCAGCACCTTTTGCGGATCTCTTTCAAAGGCGTTCTGGCAGGCGACCTCCCGATAATCATACTGGTCCCAGATTCCCCCTTTGCCTCTGTATGTCGGCACACCGCTTTCGGCGGACATTCCGGCGCCGGTAAAAAAGACAATTCGCGCATAAGACCTAAGACTTTTCATGAATTGATTCTCCCATCAAATGGATAGCGGTTTGAAATTGACGGTTCCCCCTGCTCCAGGGAAACTGCATCCATCACGTACTGATTATTGTCAACAAGGATGTCGACATTTCCGGCAATACGTTGGGTGTCTATCCAGTGTCCTCCGGATCGGCAGATCCCAGCTTTTTTTTAAGCCAGTCCAACTCCATCTTCAATCGGCCAATCTCGGAGTAGAGTCGATCCTGGCTGGCCGATGGGCCTACCGGTTTGGGACCGCGAACGGTATCAAATATGCACGAAGCCTGTTCCTGCAACATTTTTTTCCAATGCCCCACTTGTGTCGGATGTACTCCAAACTCCTGAGCGATTTCGTTAACCGTTTTTATCCCCCGGATCGATTCAATTGCCACCTTTGCTTTGAACTGACTGCTGAAATTTTTGCGATTCTTTTCCGTCATTATCCGGCCCTTTCATTAGCAGGTTACCATCTTAACCCATTCTCCGAAATTTGGGAACCACTATACCCCCCGCACCTCGCATGCTCATAAGCGTCATCCCGGCATCTGAAGCCATAAATCTCCGCGATGATTTTAGACACCAAAGATGATGAATAAAGGTCATATATAACCAGTGATTAAATATGACCTAAAACCTGCAATCGTTTTTTATCTATTTGATATAATTGAGTATAATCAAAAGCAGGTCTGGCAATGAAATGCAATAACAATTTGATATCATTATCATATCAAAACAGCATTGCAGGTTTTAGGTATGATCTTATTTGAAAGGCTGTCAATGCTGGCCATAACCATTCAAATATTTATGAATATCCCAAATAATCAGTATGATGAATGACGTGATGCCGGGTTTCGGAAACTTGGCACAAACACTGCATTACTGTTGAGACGAAAGGGGGCGTTGTCAAGTTGGGCGGCAAAGCCAGGAACTCGGCTGAAAAAGACCTGGCCACCAAAATCGTCAGCGGCGTTCACGGCGTAATAAAATTGGTCAACAAGATGACCATATCGTGAAGTGAGTTCAATATCCACCAGGACAAACAGCGTGTAACCGGCTGCTCCGGATTCTGAATTGAACCGTCTGAGGCCGATCGAATCAGGATTGCCTAACATTTAAAAAAAGGAGAACGAATCATGACTATTGGCACAATACTACTCATAATTCTGATATTGGCGCTTTTGGGAATAATACCAGTCTGGCCGCATAGCCGATCCTGGGGATATGCACCTGGCGGCGTGATCGGTGTGATTGTAATTATTCTTGTGATCATGCTCTTGATGGGCAGACTATAGGTACCATTTCAATCGAACAGGAGAAATACCATGTGCTCGTGAAGGGAGATATGATGAGATGGAAGATCTGAATGTGGTCATCGCCGGCGCGGCCGGTGAAGGGGTGCAGACCGTCGGGGAAGTGCTTGTGGAAACCATTTTGGGGCACGGCTATGCCGTATTCGCCTGGCAGGAATTCGAATCCAGAATCCGGGGAGGCCAGAACAGTTACACCATCCGGATCAGCGAAAAACCGGCCAATGCGCCGGTCATGGGAGCGGATATTCTCCTGGCGCTGAATGATGGTGCGGCCGATAAATACGGACCGCTGATTCAGAAGGACGGCATTCTTATCGCGGAGAAAAAAATCCGGGACCGGATGATTCCCATCGCATTTTCGGATATCGCCGAAAAGGAACTGGGAAACAGGATATACATCAACACGATGGCCATCGGTGCACTGGCTGCTGCGATCGGCATGAATCCGGAGATCCTTTATAAGGTGCTGTCACAAAAATTCGCCAAAAAAGGAGAGCCGGTGGTGGCGACCAATCGTATTGCGGCCGAAAAAGGCTATCTTCTCGCCCGTGAAGGCTGTCAGGGCATCTGTCCCTGGAGCCTTCCGGAACGGGACACCCGCTATCGTCTCCTCTCGGGAACAACGGCGATTGCCATGGCCGCCGCTCTGGCCGGTTGCCGGTTCATGGCGGCGTATCCCATGTCGCCGTCGACCGGCATCATCACCTTTCTGGCCGAAAACGAGAAGGAGTTCGGAGTTTTTACCGAGCAGGCGGAAGACGAGATCTCGGCCGTCAACATGGCCATTGGCGCCAGTTTTGCCGGGGCCCGGGCCATGACGGCCACCTCCGGAGGCGGTTTTGCCCTGATGGTGGAAGCCGTCAGTCTGGCCGGAATGATCGAAACGCCCCTGGTCATCATCCTGGGACAGCGGCCGGGACCTGCCACCGGGCTTCCGACCCGTACCGCTCAGGGCGATCTCTTGTTTGCCGTCCACGCCGGCCATGGAGAATTTCCCAAACTGGTGATGGCGCCGGCCGATGCAACAGACATTCTCCGGCAAATTGTACGCGCCTTCAATCTGGCCGACCGTTACCAGATACCGGCGATTGTCCTCACCGATCAGTTTCTGATGGACGCGCTCTATTCAATCGAAGAGATACATCCGGATCAATATGTTCCCGAATTCCATCTGGCGGACCCCGCCATTATAGACGATTACCATCGCTATCACGTGACGGAAACCGGCATATCACCGCGCCTGTACCCGGGCCAAAGCCGTCATCTGGTCACTGCGGACAGTGATGAACACGATTTCCGGGGCCATATCACCGAAGACCTGGCCAAAACCGTGCCGGTGATGGTGGAAAAACGTCTGGCCAAGCATCGGGAACTGAAAACCGCCATCCGTCCGCCGGAGGAGGTCGATGTCGAGAGGGCGGAGCGGATTCTGGTGGGATGGGGGGCCTCGCGCTCGGCCCTGCTGGAGGCGCTTGAACTGCTGGAAAAAAATGGGAATCGCACGGGCATGATCCATTTCACGGAAATGTGGCCTTTGCCGGAATACCGCTTTCCGGAAGGCAAGTCTTACTGGAGCGTTGAAAACAACGCCACCGGACAACTGGCGAGATTGCTGCGTTCCGAATACGGCATTGTTTTTTCCGGCGAAATCCATCGCTATGACGGACTGCCGCTGACCGGCTCTTATATTCAGGAGAAGCTGCAATGGTGAAAATTGACGACTACAAGAACGATGTTCCGGTTCAGTGGTGTCCCGGATGCCCAAATTTCGGTATTTTGAACGCCCTCAAGACCGCATTGACCGCATTGGAGAAAATGCCCCATGAGTGTTGCCTTGTTTCCGGCATCGGGCAGGCCGCCAAATTGCCTCATTATCTCAAATGTAATTTTTTCAATGGATTGCATGGAAGAGCCATTCCTGCCGCCACAGGAATCCATGTGGCCAATCCGCGCCTGACAACGATTGTCGTTACCGGGGAAGGCGACTGTTACGGAGAAGGCGGCAACCACTTTCTTCATGCACTGCGCCGCAATCCGGATATCACAGTGGTGGTCCATAACAACGAATTTTACGCCCTCACCAAAGGCCAGGCGTCCCCGACCACGAGGATCGGGGAAAAACGAAGTCTCCAGATTCACGGCGTGGAAATCGCGCCTTTGAACATGCCGGCCGTCGCCATCGTCCATGACTGCACATTTGTGGCCCGGGGTTTTGCAGGGGACGTCGATCATCTGAAAACGCTTTTGGTGGAAGCCATCGGTCATCCCGGCCTGTCGTTTGTAGAGGTAATCCAGCCGTGCATCACCTGGGGAACCCACCCGGTAAGCTGGTACCGGGAAAGGATATATACACTGGGCAAAGATTATGATCCGGCCGACCGAAAAGCGGCACTGGAAAAAACCATGGAAACCGGGCAAAAAATCGCCACCGGCATTCTGTTCCGGGCCGCACCGCGCAAACTTTTTGCCGCCCGGTTTCGCCAAGAGATCACCGATCGGCCCTTTGCGGAGATAAAGCCGGTTTCTCCGCAAACTGTCACGCATTTCTGAAACCTGAAAAGAATTCTGATTATAACGGATGTGGGGGCAACCGGTTTTCGGGAAATGTTCATGAAAATGTTGGGTTAACTCCAAATCAAGATATAGCTTTTCAGATAATGATTTTGGGAAGACAGCAGGGAGGAGATAGGCCATTTTAGGCCATCCCCGACCGATAACGCACCCAAATCTTTATCTGGAAAGCTATAGCAATAAATACCGGGAGTCATTGAAGTTGACGCTTGGCACAAAATTTGCTATGTTGCAGAAAAATAATTTCACTGCATTATCGGTCGGGGATGGCTGATCAAGTACTGTCCCCGCCCTGCTGTCTTGTGAAATGAATTTTCTGAAAGCCTGTCGTCACACTGAATCTGCCGATTTGATGATTGCAGAAATCCGGATTATGTTGGGTTTGGGTTCTGCACAGGCTCAGATTGCCCGTATCCCATTCCATCTCTCCACAAATCCGTTATCTCTCACCAGGGATATTCATATCGACTCAATCACCCGGATTTCCGGACCATGTCCGCGCCCGTTGGTTTCCACCGATTTATAGCGACCTGTCATTGTCCGGATTTGTCGGGAGTTACAGATGTTCGCCACATGTGTCGATTGATGCGGTCGAGACGCAATGCATTGCGTCTCGACGTGTTTCCTCAGAATAATGTTAAGTTTTGAATGTTGAATTAAGGAAATGAATCATTTTTTAATAAACGCGCAAAGCGCAACCGCCATTCAAAATTTAACATTCAAAATTCAACATTGATAAAAATCCAGAAGCCAGAATAAAGGGGAGTTGTACCATGACGCACCGCGCTGAAACCATTCCCGCGAAGAATTTTCATTTATGGAACCAGTTCCGTAAAAACATCCCGGCACAAATCAATGCCCATGATGAAACCCTGCTTCGCTCCGAGTTGTTCAGCTCCTCTCAGATGGAGGAACATGGCAAAGCCCTCGCAGGCTTGCATATTTTGCACGAGGGTCGCGTTCCTGAGCGGCTGTTGAAACGGCTTGTCGATAATGAAGTCGTTCTGGTTGAGGTCCGCGATCAGATGATTGTGGCTGTAACAGAAAATTTCAGAATTACGCCGGCAGGCGAATGGCTGCTGGACAACTTTTATCTGATCGAGGAACAGATTCGGCTGGCCAGGCGGCTTTTGCCAAAAGGCTATGCAAGGGAACTTCCCCATCTGAAAAACGGCCTGTCAAAAGGACTTCCCCGGGTGTATGACATCGCTCTGGAAACGATTTCCCACGGTGATGGCCGTGTAGATCCGGAGAGACTCATCAGCTTTGTAGCGGCCTATCAGACGGTTATGCCGTTGCGTCTGGGCGAATTATGGGCAATTCCCATCATGCTTCGTCTGGCATTGATCGAGAATCTCAGGCGGGTTGCGGCACGGATTGCCATAGACACCATCAACCGGACCCGGGCCGATGATTGGGCTGACAAGATTTCAGAGACAGCCGGAAAAGATCCGAAAAACCTGATCCTCACGATTGCCGACATGGCGCGCTCAAATCCGCCCATGGTCAGTTCCTTTGTTGCGGAACTTGCCCGTCGGCTCCAGGGACAGGGCGCTGCGCTGGCTTTGCCACTGACCTGGATCGAACAGCAGTTGTCGGAGTCCGGCCTCACCATCGGCCAACTGGTTCAATCCGAGAATCAGCAGCAGGCGGCGGATCAACTTTCCATCAGTAACAGCATTGGAAGCCTGCGATTTCTGAATGCCATGGACTGGCGCAAGTTTGTCGATACCATGAGCGCCGTGGAACAAACCCTGCGGGATGATCCTGCCGGAATATATGACCGGATGGATTTTAACACCCGTGATCGATACCGTCACGTCGTGGAGGATGTCGCAAAAAAAAGTGACCTGTCCGAAAGCCAGGTGGCCTGTGAAGCGATCCGGCTGGCCAGACATGACGCTGCCGACGAAAAAAAAGAGGGGGGCAGCGGGCAGGTATCCGGGGACGGGATGGCAGATTTGCCAGCGGACAGGCTGTACCCTGGCACGGGCGATGACCGGATGACTCATGTGGGCTACTATCTGATCGACAAGGGGCTGGTGCAGCTCGAAAAGCGTGTGCAGATCAGATCAACCCCCATGGACAGGCTCAAAAGAATCGGCCGCCGGTTTGTGTTGCCTCTGTATCTTGGCGCGATTTTTTTCTTTGCAGCCATCCTTGCCGCCGGTATCCTGGCGGAAACCCGTTCAGAAGGGGTAAACGGCCCGTTGCTCTGGCTGGTTGGCGTTCTCTCCCTTTTGTCAGTCAGCCAGCTTGCCATTGCTTTGGTTGATCTGTTGGTGACGCGTTTTGTGACACCGCATCCGTTGCCACGAATGGATTTCTCCAAGGGGATTTCACCCGAATGCGCCACGCTGGTCGTTGTCCCCACCATAATCGCCACCGCGGATGACGTCAGCCATCTGGTGGAGGCTCTGGAAGTCCGGTTTCTGGCAAACCGGGATGAAAATCTGCGATTTGGCCTGTTGACCGACTTTCAGGATGCTTCTGAGGAAAAACTTCCCGAAGACGAACCGCTGTTATTACTGCTTCAGCAATACATTGACGCATTGAACGAAAAATTCGGTGGGAAGAAAGAATCCTTTTTTCTTTTCCATCGCCCCCGGCAATGGAACCCGCAGGAACAGATATGGATGGGATACGAGAGAAAGCGGGGAAAGCTTGCGGAACTCAATTTGCTGCTGCGCGGCGGTTCCGAAAGCGGGTTCTCTCTTATCGTGGGCAATACCGAAGTATTGTCGAAAATAAAATATGTCATTACCCTGGACACGGACACGGAGCTGCCGCGGGATTCGGCATGGCAGCTTGTGGGGGCAATGGCCCATCCCCTCAATCGCCCGCATTACGATGCGGGCAAGGGGCGAATCGTGTCCGGATACGGCATCCTGCAGCCGAGGGTGGCCGCAAGCCTGCCCGGAGCGAACCGGTCCCGGTATGCCCGCATGTGGGGCAGTGACGCCGGGATCGATCCCTACACCCGTGTTGTTTCCGATGTGTATCAGGACCTCTTCGGCGAAGGCTCTTTCATCGGCAAGGGCATTTATGACGTTGGCGCGTTCGAGCAGATGCTCAAGGATCGTTTCCCCGAGAACCTGATCCTCAGCCACGATCTTATCGAAGGGTGTTATGCGCGGTCCGGACTCATCAGCGATGTGCCGTTTTACGAGGCGTATCCGTCGCGCTACAGTGCGGACGTAAGCCGTCGCCTCCGCTGGATTCGCGGGGATTGGCAGATACTGAGATGGCTCTTCCCGCTTGTACCAGGCCCTGATGGATCCACCCGGAAAAATCCGATCTCGGTCCTGTCCCGCTGGAAGATATTTGACAACCTCCGGCGCAGCCTGGCGCCTCAGGCTTTGATCCTCCTACTTTTTCTCGGATGGACCGTACTGCCGTCTCCCTGGTTTTATACCGCGTGGGTCATCGGTATCGTGCTGATCCCTTCCCTGATTACTTCCCTCATGGGCTTTCTCAAAAAAACCGACGATGCATTGATGAGCCAGCACTGCGCCGCTGCGGCCCGCTCCACCGTCAGATGCCTGGGGCAGGCCGGTTTTACGCTGCTCTGCCTGCCTCATGAGGCATTTTCCAACACCGCTGTCATTTTTCGCACCGTGTGGCTGATGCTGATTTCAGGCAAGGGGCTTCTTGAATGGAATCCGCCGGGTGAGGTGAATCGCACAAGCCGGACAGACTTTGCCGGGTCCTGCCGGAGAATGTGGGCCGCACCGGTAATTGCGGTGGCCGGTGCGGGCTCTCTCGTTCTGGCGCGGCCGGCAGCTCTGCTTGTCGCCCTGCCGATTCTGATGCTCTGGTTTGCCTCCCCCCTGATTGCCTGGTGGATCAGCGCGCCCCTCATCTCCCGGAGTGCCTGGTTGGCCGAGGATCAGATCGATTTCCTGAGAAAGCTTTCCCGAAGGACCTGGGCATTTTTCGAGACATTTGTCGGTTCCGACGATCATTGGTTGCCCCCCGATAATTATCAGGAAGAGCCGCTTGCAGTGGTGGCTCACCGCACATCCCCCACCAACATGGGGCTTTCGCTCCTCGCGGATCTGGCGGCCTGTGATTTCGGGTACATTTCCGTAGGACGCTTCATGGAGCGCACGGCGAAGACCCTCCAGACCATGAATTCACTGGATCGGTACTGTGGCCACTTCTACAACTGGTACGACACCCAATCCCTCAAGCCGCTGCTGCCCATGTATGTTTCGTCGGTGGACAGCGGGAACCTGGCTGCAAGCCTTCTGACCCTGCGGGCCGGATTGCTCGCGCTCGCTGACGAGAAGCTGCTGGGAAGACGCCTGTTTGACGGACTTGCCGACACCATGATGATCCTGTCGGATGTTGCCAAAGGGGGAATCACCGCGGAACTTGCGCAACTGACAAAGAACATGTCGATGCTGAGATCTTCCCCACCGGATGAAACGCTTTGGGCGGTGAGGCAGCGTCTCGAGCGGCTGGCAATATCTGCCAGGGAAGCGGCTATCAGCATTGAGCCTGCCCAAAATAGTGACGCCACGTGGTGGGCGCGGTCCCTTGCGGAACAGTGCCAATCCGCCGTTGATGAGTTGACCATGTTTGCGCCATGGACCGGGCCGCTGCCCCCGGATCAAACCCTGGAGGAGATCCTTGATCATTTTCCCCATCTCCGGCAGATTCCGACGCTGCGCCAGTTGGCCTGTCTCGATGGTGACGCGCTGCCCATCATCGGGGAAAGCCGGCGGCTGTGCGTGACGCCAAAGGAGAAACCTCAGCTTGCTAATCTCAGAGGGCTCAAGCAGTTTGACAAGTTAAAAAGAGCCATCATCGAGTCAAGCCACCGCGCAAGGAAAAGAATCGCTTTTCTCGAAGACCTTGCGCGCCGTTCCGGCGAGCTTGCCGACAACATGGAATATATGTTTTTGTACGATTCGACCCGCCATCTCCTTTCCATCGGTTATAACGTCAGCGAAGGCCGGAGGGACGAAAGTTACTATGACCTGCTGGCGTCGGAAGCCAGGCTCTGCAGTTTCGTCGCCATTGCTCAGGGGCAACTCCCTCAGGAAAGCTGGTTCGCCCTGGGGCGGCTTCTCACCAATGCCGGCGGAGAACCGATTCTCCTGTCCTGGAGCGGTTCCATGTTCGAATACCT
>DFZE01000207.1:30113-33744 GCA_002382065.1 Desulfobacteraceae bacterium UBA4064 | reverse complement strand
CGGCAGTGGTGTATCATGGCATGGCGGAATGGACAGTGGGTCTGAATTTTCAGGAATTGTTTGATGTGCCGGATGAATTGAGGCGATTCACACCCGGGTTTGAATACCGGCTGTGCAATTTTCATCCGTACCATGATGAGCCTGTCCGGGGCAGTCAACAACCCTGTTGTCCCGGTATAAAGCTTACCTGGTCCGAATGAAAGCCAAAGGACTGAATCCCTTCAAGGATCAGCCCCGGCGAACAGACCTGCATTACACCGAAGCCGTAGGTCATTTTCATTTGTATGCGTGGTTGAAAGAAGCCCTTGACCAATTGTGTGTGATCAGCCCGGAGTTTCCAACCGGCAACGGCAAGGGGGATGTTCATGTCCGATGCAGGGACACGGAAGGCATTATCGAAGTCAAGAGTTTCAGATCAAATTTGCCCCCAAAAAAAATTACATATCGTCCCAGGGTCTGTTTCAAGTTGGCTTTGATCAAGCATGCTCCGGAAAACAGGCAGACAGATATCCGGAAATCCCGTCATGGTTGACATTCCTGGTTCCATTAGAGACTGTTTGAATGTTCTGGACCAGGCCCGATAACAAGGCGGAAAGCGCATCAAAAGCGGAGCATACACGGAGTATGTGAGCATTTTGAGGGGCTTTTCAACGCAGTTAGCGGGCCTCAGACGGGATCTTCAAACAGGCTCTTACATCCTGATCAAAGACACGCTCATAAATCGCCGGTGAATCTGTCAGTCGTCGCATACTGGCATAAATGCCATTCAAAGGCAAGGATGAAACCCGTGCCATGTGGCGTCTGGCCCGAATGAGAGCGCTGGAGGACATACTGATCATTCTGGCAGACTGTTTTAGGAATTTGATGGCCATAAAATGATGTCAGAAGTGTATGCCCTGATCGATCGTCTGGAAAATGGCCTGAAATCTTCCATGCCAAACGCCCAGGTAATGGTTGTTCCCAGTCGGTCGCCGGTGGAAAACTGAGTGCGATGATGTTATTTTTTTCTTGACATCAATATGAGGTGTATGGATAAAGAAATACCTCTGAATTCAGCTTATACTGTCAATAATTTTTTTACGGAAGGTGACGCTTATGCCAACCTGCTTCAAGTCGCTCCCCGTCTATCGAACCCTTCTGCTTCTTGTCCTTTCCTGTTACTGTTTTTTACCCGCGGATGTCATCGCGGATGATCGATGGACAGATGGAAAATCGTCATCCATCTTTTCGGTATTTCATCCACTTTTGGTCGTGGCACAAGCAAATTCCGGTTCGGCGCCATCTGCACCAACACCTTATGACCAGTGTGTCGAAGCGATGAATGTCGGTGATTATGGAACGGCGTTACTGGCGATTCAGGAGGCGATTGCCCAATCCCCGACCAATCTGGATTACCACTACATGATGGGCAAGGTTTATTTTCGGATGGATCGTTACGAAGAGGCTGAAAACATTTTTCAAACTCTTTTGAGAAAAGATCCGGCCCGGTATCAGAAGTGCTATTTTGATCTGGCGGGTGTCTCTGTAAAGCGGGGTGAATACGAACAGGCACTGGATCTGATCAGCAAGGCCAGGCCAATAGACGATGGACGGGCAGATTATGAGACCGGTCTTGTTTACATGGCATCTCAAAAGCCCGATCAGGCCCTGATCCAATTTGAGCAGGCGATGTCCAAAAAACCGGACCTGACCTACTCCTGCATGTTACAGCAGGCCCGGGTATATATCGGCACGAATCAGCCGAAAGAGGCCAGGCAAATTTTAAATCGGGTGTTGGTAATGGATCTCAGCCCCAAACAGCAACAGGAAGCCAATGATCTGATGGCATCCATTTCTGACCGGCCTGCATCCGAAAAACCCTGGTATTTATCTGTCAGCGCAGGCATGCAATATGATGACAACGTGTTTCAGGATGCGCTGGATCAGGTCAGCCTGTCGCCTGTTGCCGGTGGTGTCCGGGAAAAAGACGATGTGGCGTATCTTGCTACGCTGTATGGCCGGTATGACGTCTGGAAAAATAATGAATGGAAGTCCGGCTTTTCCTATTCCCACTACCAGTTGATGTATCGCGATCTGACCGAAAACAACCTGATCGGCGCCAGACCATCCGCCTATGTTCAGTGGAATCGAAATCCTTATGCGGCCAGCCTGGAATATGCGTTTAACCGTTACTGGGTGGATGAGGACCCCAGGGTTGATGTTCATGCCCTGCTGCCCAGACTGGCGATCATGCACAAAAATCAGTTTCAATCCGAATTTTACGGGGGAATAGAGGGGCGATTTTACAAAGATGAAACACCGGATGCCAGACACTACTTTCTGGGCTTCAACGAATACCGGTTTTTCAAACAGGGACAGGCTCATGTGCGTGCCGGATACCTGTTTGATTTTGATGATTATGTTCCGGATATTCGGGGCGATTTGAGAGGTCATCAGTTTCAGACGGCGGTCAATTTTCCGCTCTGGGAAAATCGGATCCGCGCGGATGTTTGTGGTGTGTATCTGTATCGACACATGGATTATGATGCCAACATCGATGCCGATGAAAAGCGTCGGGACAATGAATACCATATCAATGTTTCGCTTTATGGAGATATTGCCTCAAACGTGACGTACAGCGCCGGTTTTTTTCAAACTTTCAATGATTCGAATGTCACCAATGATGAATCCATAGACCCCTATCACTTTCGAAGAGCTGTTTATTCAATTGTTTTTTCCTATATTTTTTAATTCATAATCAGGGAGATGATGATATCGGGAGAGGAAATCATATGAAATTTTCTGGATGTAAAATTTTGATCATTATCTGTCTGCTGTTATGGTCAACGACGTCCGCTTTTGCAGTTGAACCTGTTGGAACCATTTCATTCCTGAAAGGCTCAGCCACTCATAGTCGCGAGGGTTTTTCGGGCAAAATCTCGGAAGGAGATTCTGTTTATCTTAAAGACAGAATCAAGACGGATACAGACAGTATTGCTGAAATCAGTTTCCTGGATGACAGCATGATCACCATGGGATCCAGCAGCGAGCTGGAAATAACGGAATATATCTATCACCCGGAGAAAAAGGCGCGTGAAGGGCTTTTTTCACTCCTTGCTGGAAAAGCGCGTTTTTTTGTCCAAACCCTTCAAAATTTCAAGCAGAAGAAAATTCGTGTGCAAACCCAGACTGCGGTTGTTGGAACCCGTGACACCGATTTTCTGGTATGGGTTCAATCACCGGAGATTACCCTGGCAGCGTGCATCGAAAATTCAATCACTTTCAGCAACAGGTTTTCACCTGATCAGCAAGTCATTTTAAGTGACTATATGTTCAGTCAGATTCAGGGGATTAATCACCCAACGCCGCCTGATTTCATGTCCTCTGAAAAAATGGCCGAGGTTTTGGGAGAATTGCGGGAGTTACGCGGGAAGCCGAGAAACCTGCTGGAGCAGCGTCGAAAACGGAGGCTGACAACCACCACTTCGTCAACAACCACCATGTCAACCACGACGTCAACCCTGCGGACAACAACCAGCACCACGACAACGACGACGACATTGGCGCCCACGACCAGCACGACGACAACTTCGACCGAGACGACAACCACAACGTTAAAACCAACGACGACGACGCTGCCGCCGACTACGAC
>DFZE01000207.1:494-30056 GCA_002382065.1 Desulfobacteraceae bacterium UBA4064 | reverse complement strand
TGCCGCCGACTACGACTTCGACCACAACGACATCGTCAACGACTACGACGACGACATCAACGACTACGACCACGACATCGTCAACATTGCCAAAACCGCCTCCAATACCCAAAACAACGCAATTCAACAAAATTATGCCACGAAATTAATGTGAGACCAAGCTGATGAAGGGATGATTCGCTATGCCAAACAATAAATCGCGATTCAAAACCGCATATTTTCTCCTTTTTGCCATATTATTCTGCCCGGTTTATTCAACGGGCGTATCTGCCGTTACCATCACTCTGCCGGGAGCCGAGCAATTCAGCCCAGAAGACGCTGCAAAAGCCTATCGTCTTGTCGGAATTCCGGTTATTCCATCAAATCCGGATACTTTTCAAACAATTGCCCCTTTTTTTGGTAATGTGTATGATTCCGGACTCTGGCGGCTTTTCAAACTGAATAATGCCCTTCCACCCGATCTTCTGGATTATGTTGAAATTTCTCAGGCAGGCATTGATCAGATTCAATATGGAAAAGGGTGGTGGATCATTTCCCAAAAACAGACAGAACTGGTCATCGATGGCGCCGCCACCGTCCAACAGGTTGCCATACCGGTAAATTCGGGTTGGCAGATTGTGGCATGTCCGTATGAAACCATTACGGTGAATTGGGGAAACGTGGTTTTCGATTTTACAAACAACGGTGCGATATCACCGGATTTGGCCCTGCTAAAATGGGATGGCAGTGGTGATTATATCCAGACATTCAGCATGGCGCCCAATGAGAGTTATTTTGCTTTTATTTCAGGGACAGCAGGGAATCTGGTTATCAAACCCAGTTATGGCGCCATGTCGAATGTGACATCTGCATACGAAACATTCGCATCCAACATTCCACCACCGCCTACGGCTCCCGGCGCCCAGGTCAATCTTGTATCGCCCAACGGCGATGGTCCATTGAAAAGCGGGCGCAGCACATTCATTCAATGGAAAGCCATCGGCATCTCCCCACAGGGCTTTTCCGGCGGCGTGAATATCGGCTTGTCCATTGATGGTGGCCAAACCTATACCGATATTGCCACATCTGTTCAGAACACCGGTATCTATCGCTGGCGGATACCCCGATGGGCCAAATCCGACCAATGCCTTCTGAGAGTCTCTTCAGTCCTTTATCCCGAATTGAACGATCTGTCGAATAACATTTTTACAATCCAATGAAACTTCGTCCACAATGGACATTTCTGTTTGTCATGATCAGCGCCGTTGTTACAACGGCGCTGTCGTTCTGGTCTCCGCCATTTCTGGAACTGGTAGAGCTCAAGGCGTGGGATTTGCATTTTCGACAGCGGGGAATCGTCCAACCTTCCGGCATGACCGCCTTTATCGGCGTTGATGAAGACAGTGTCAATCGCATTGGCCGATGGCCCTGGCCCAGAAGAAAAATGGCCGAGCTGATTCAGTCTGCCGAGCGTCATGGCGCCAGGGCAGTCGGCCTGGATATGGGGTTTTTCGAGCCGGATTTGAAACTGAGACAGCAGGCTGTTCTTGATCTGCGTGACCGGTTTGAAGGGCAGACCGAAATCCGATACCCCAATTTGATTTCACTTCTCAGCCAAATCGCCGATGCCGAAGATGATGATGTGCTTCTGGCCAACACGATTCGAAACCTCTCCATTCCCCTGGTTCTGGGTCATTTTTTTTACTTTGATCCCAATGGGTTTATTCCGGCTTCACCCACCGAAGATTTACTTGAAAAAGCCAGACTCCCGCTCGTACGCATCATGGACAATCCCCCCCCGGGAACCCTGGCTGATGCACTGGGGCTTGAAACCAATATCCCCCTTATCGAGCAGGCATCCCCCTTCATGGGCAGTTTCAATGTCTTTGCCGATCCGGATGGCACTGTAAGATGGATGCCATTGATATTTCGATACCAGAATCGTTTGTTTCCTTCCTTGGCCCTTCAGACCCTGGCCGCCGCATTTCCGGACCGGTCTCTCATGCCGACACTCGATCGTAATGGCGTTCAGAACATCCGGTTCGGCAATACCGAAATCCCCACCAACGATCACGGGGAAATTCTGATCAATTTTTATGGGCCATCCTATACTTTCCCCTATTTTTCGGCTGTTTCACTGCTGAAAAATGAAATTTCCCGGGACAGCCTGAAAGACCGGATTGTCATCATCGGCAATACCACTGTCGGGCTTCACGACATGCGTCCAACCCCGTTTTCACCTGTTTTCCCCGGTGTTGAGCTGCATTGCAATGTCATGGAAAACATTATTCAGGGCAATTTTCTCAACCGTTCGGACCGCCTGGCGCCCCTTATCGACATGGGGTTGCTCCTTCTGACATCCGTTTTTTTTCTGGTTCTGAATCGCTTCACCAAAGGCATCTATCTGGCCGGCGGGGTTGCCATGCTCTTTATCGGGCATATCGGTCTTACCCATTACGCATTTCTGAATCTGAAACTGTGGCTGAATCATGTGTATCCGATGTTAAATCTGGTGGTTATTTATCTGGAAACGTCCATTCATGACTATTTGAAACAGGAGCAGGAAAAACGCCACATCCGTCAAACATTCAGCCTGTATGTTCATGAAACGGTTGTGGATGAAATGCTGAAACACCCGGATATGCTGAAGCTGGGCGGTGAAAAAAAAGAGTTGACCGTTTTGTTTTCCGATATCCGCGGGTTTACCTCCCTTTCTGAAAAACTGTCACCTGAAGCGCTTGTTCTTCAGTTGAATGAATATCTGACACACATGTCCCAGGTGGTTTTTGACAATCATGGTACGTTGGACAAATATATCGGTGATGCGGTCATGGCCATTTTTGGTGCGCCGCTTCCTCAAAAAGATCATCCACTTCAGGCCTGCATGACAGCGGTTGACATGATTGAACGACTGAAAACCCTTCAGGACAAATGGCAGCAGGAGGGAAAACCGGTTCTAAAAATCGGCATCGGTATCAATACCGGACCAATGATTGTCGGCAACATGGGATCGGAACGCCGTTTTGACTATACCGTGCTGGGGGATAACGTCAATCTGAGCTCCCGCCTGGAAGGGCTTACCAAAATGTATGGTGTTGCCATTATTGCCAGTGAATCGACATGGAATGCAGCCCATGCCGATTTTTGGGGTCGGGAAATTGATCGGGTTCGTGTAAAGGGCAAACAGCATCCGGTGGGCATCTTTCAAATCATGACCAAAAAAACCGACAGCATGTTTAACCCGACACCCATTGACACATGGAATATGGCGATTGAGGCCTATCGCCATCAGAACTGGGCCGGGGCCATGACTCTGTTTGAAGCGGTAAAACAATATTGGCCGGAAGACCCGCCTTCAAAACTGTATCAGGACCGCTGCCGGGAATGCCTGTTGCACCCACCGGATCCGACCTGGGATTGTGTCACCACCCTGGATCACAAATAACCGGGTCATCACGGATCCGTTAAAAAGGGCCAGCAATACCGCCAAACAAATCCGGTTCAAAGAAAAAAGCATTCAAACCCGATCGGTTCAATCCATTCGGGACAGAATACGATCCAGCAGATCGATTTTCCGGATCGCTTCCTCTGGTGTGACGGACAGAATCCGGCTTCCACCCATCATCATGATTTCTGCATTGGTCGTCTGCATCCGGGACTGGATTTCGCAGGCATGATGAAAACAGTCTGTCCAGAATTGCCGCTTCAGCTTCAGACCATCATGCAGGTTGTCCGGCAGATCACCTTCAGACAAAAACATCAGCAGATCGGTAAAGCAGGATAAAAAATCAGTTGCATCCGCGTGCACAGACCCCATGAACCGTTGCATGTCCGGCATATGCCCATCTTTCCATTCAATGGCATGGTTTCTCAAAATCACGCAGCATCGGGTTCTGTCCGGTTCTGTCAGGTGCTGATCGATGCTCACGAGAATCCGTTCATCCAGTCTTCGGGCAATATTCAGCCGGAAAATGAAATTTGGTATCAGTTCAACAGGAAACGGCATGCAGGTGGACACATCATCCCACATGATACGTGTTCGGGGCGACATTTCCGTTATCAACGCGATGATTTTCAGCTCATCGGACCGATTGAAACCGGGTTTTTGTAATAATGGCTCCACTTCAATCTGAAACGCCTGATCCGGGAAAAACACCAGATCCAGCGCAGATGCCTGTTGACTGTCAGGCCCGGCTTCATTCATAATTAAAAAACTTATCAAATCATGGGCACAGAATGCTGTTTCCAGCCAGCACCTCAGTGCATGGGTCACAACAAAGCCATCAACAATCCGGTCAACAATTTTTTGAGCCAGAAGATGGGATGATTGCATCAATCAACCACTCCGAAAGAATAACCGCCATACAGGAAATTCATCATGAAAAATCTGTTTCTGATTATCATGTTCATTGCATTATCCGGCTTTTTTGCCTGTTCCGGCAATTCGGCCCAGGACATACTGGATACCGCAAAGCTGGAAGAAAAACAGAACAATCCGGAACACGCCAAAACACTTTATGAAGAAGTCATTAAAAAACACCCCAATACCCCGTTTGCCAGGGAAGCGGAAGAGCGTCTGAATGCCATCAAAAAACCGTGATGGCCGAATTCCGGATCAGAAGGTGGATATCACCACCGATGCCAGGCGGCGCCGGCTGATTGGGTAAATCAAAAACCAGTTCATCTCCATTCGGGATACGAACACGGATTCGATAATTTCTGCCCTGAAACATGCGGCTGACCAATTTGCCGGACACGCGGTTCTGATCCGGCGCCCCCTGCCCTTCCATTTCCAGTACGGCTGCATCCGGCCGAATCAGAACCTTAACCGTTTCTCCCACCCGATGGTTAGATTCGCATGTATTGAAAACTCCCACCCCTGTTTTTACCATGCCGCCTGATTCCAGTGTGCCATCCAGAAAATTGTCAAAACCCAGAAATCGGGCGATGATTGCGGACCCGGGATGACGATACACCTGTTCCGGTGTTCCGACCTGTCCGATCTGTCCCTGATTCATGATGGCAATCTGGTCTGCTATACCAAATCCTTCGGCATGATCATGGGTCACATAGACGGCTGTCATGTCGATATGTCTCAAAATTATGTCCAGATCCTGAACCAGTCGCTCCCGAAGCGCCCTGTCCAGAGACCCCATCGGTTCATCCAGAAGCAGCAGGCGGGGCTGGGGAGCCAGACTTCTGGCCAGTGCAACCCGCTGACGCTGACCACCGGAAAGCTGATGGATTTGTCTGTTTCCATAATCCGCCATATCCACCAGGGACAGCATATCGGCCACCCGTCTGACAATTTCCCCGCGGGGCAGCTTCATCATTTCCAGGCCGAACGCAATGTTGCCCGCAACCGTTTTGTGTGGAAACAGAGCAAAATCCTGAAACACCATGCCGACGCTGCGATGTTCCACCGGAACCCCTGTCATGTCCAGGCCATCGATCAACACCTGGCCGGCATCCGGCAATTCAATACCGGCCATGACCCGGAGCAATGTACTTTTTCCACATCCGGATGGTCCCAGAATGCACAATATCTGGCCGGTTTCAACCGTCAGGCTGATGTCATCCAGTGCAGGCAGACCGCCATACGATTTGGCAATGCATTTCAGTTCCAGAAAATCTGGGCCGGATCGATTCACACGCACGCCCTTTTCGGCTCAACCGCGATCAGCCACTCCACCCATAAAAATCCAAAAACCGTAATCAGAAGAAGCAGACAGCTCATGGCCATCGCCTGCCCCTGATTCAGACTCCCCGGCTGGCTTAAAAACCGGAAAATGGCAACAGGAATCGTTGATGTCTGCGGTCTGGCAATAAATGCCGTGGCGCCAAACTCTCCCAGACTGATCATAAATGAAAAAATGGTGGCCCCGGCAATGGATTTTCGGGCAATCGGGAATATGATTTTCCACCATATCTGTCCGGTTGTTGCGCCCAGCAATGCGGCAGCCTCTCCCAATCGTTCGGATACACCCTGAAACGCCGGAACCAGAACCCGCACCACAAATGGGAATGCGACCAGGGCATGAGACATGGGAATCAATATCCACGATCCTCTCAGATCAAGCGGCGGACGATCAAAGGCGATGATAAACCCGAATCCGAGAGTAACCGCAGACGTGCTGAGTGGCAACATGAACAGAATATCAATAACCGGCCGGATTCGACCCGATGTGGATGACAAATATGCCGCAACCGGAATCCCGATCATCATCGAAATCAGGGTAGCGGTCCCGGCAAATCCAATAGAGTGTACAATGGCGCGAAATGGGGAAATATAAAAAACCGACTGATCGGGATTTCGAAACAGTTCCATGAAAAAAACCGGTGAAAACCCGGTATCGGTATAAATTGATCCGATTACAAGTGACAGAAGCGGCAAGCCCAAAAACAGTATCCATGCCGACTGAAAAAACCGGATTCCCAACCGGTTCATCCGGCTTCGGACCGGCAATGACAAACCGGCGCCACCGGTGTTGAAAGGAGCGGCCGGATGATGTTTCTGAAGTTTCAAATACACCACAAACACCATTCCCGTAAACAGGATCTGAACCAGAGACAGAATGGCAGCCGCCGGGAGGTTGAAAAAGTGAACGGTCTGGCGATAAATTTCAATTTCCAGTGTGCTGAACCCGGGTCCACCCAAAATCAGTACCACACCAAAACTGCAAAAACAGAACAGAAAAACCAGAAGGGAGGCGGCTGTAACGGACGGTTTCAGCAGTGGCAGAAGAATCCGGAAAACGATAATCCGAGTTGAGGCCCCCAGGCTGCGGGCACTGTCAATCAGGGATCGGTCCAGGTTCGCACCAAATCCGGCTACCAGTTTAAACACAACGGATGTATTGTAAAAAACATGCGCCATCAGCACGGCAGGCAGTCCATAATCGAGATTGAATGGCGCTGAATGAAACCCCAAATAATGAACAGCAAAACTGTTCACCATTCCATGACTGCCCCATAATGCCCGAAATGCCGAGGCTACGACAACGGTTGGCAGAACAAATGGAAGCGATGCAAGCAGTTGCATCCATTTTTTACCGGAAAAATCACATAACAGAAACATGATGACGCCAGGCAGTGCAAACCCGAGGGTCAGAAGGGTTGACAGCACGGCCTGAAACAGACTGAATCCCAGGGCATATCCAAACATCCGGGAAGACAGAATGTGGAAAACCTGATCCAGCCCGCCGTTTCCATCCATTTGAAAACTGGTTTTCAGAATGGCCGCCATGGGATATCCATAAAAAACCGCCAGAAGAACCAGTGGAATGGCGATCCAGATCAATGGGGCATTTTGCGGTCCGCGGTTCACCGCAGAACCGAATCGGCCCAGGCTTCAAGCCATTTTTCGCGCTGAGATTCAATCCGGTCGCTATCCAGGGCAACCGGATCGACTGCTGTTTTGGCATGTTTTACAAATATGTCCGGAAGCGCTGCGGTCGTGTTTGCGGGAAACATGAACATCTGAAGGGGTATATCTTCCTGAAAGGGTTTATCCAGAAAAAAATCGATCAGCTTCCCGGCCATTTCCGGGTTCCGGGCGCCTTTCAGAATGCCAACAAATTCGATCTGTCGAAAACAGGTTTCTTTTGCCGTTACGGCAGCCGTAGGAGCATCTTTCAGGGCTGTTTTGGCAAAATGGATTTCCGCCGGCGGGCTGGTCGCGTAGCTGACTACAATGGGCCGACTGCCTTTGGATGCAGCGGTAAAATTGCCCCAGTATGCCTCTTTCCAGCCGTTCACAATCAGAACCTGGTTCTGTTTCAGTTTCTTCCAGTAATCCAGAAACCCGTTTTCCCCGAAATGCCCGATGGTCGTCAGTAAAAACGCCAGCCCGGGTGAAGATGTGGCCGGGCTTTCCGCCACAGTCAATCCGGTATATTCCGGCCGGATCAAATCCTCCAGACTGTCGGGCGCCTTCATATTCCGGGATGCAAACCAGGCTTTATCGTAATTCAGACACACATCCCCAAAATCGACCGGAGACAGGCGAAATGCGGTATCCAGCTTCAGTGCCTCCGCGATCAGTTTCAGATTGGGAGATCGATATGGCAAAAATATGTCCGCTTTCAGAGCCCGGCTCATAAAGGTGTTGTCCACACCATAAAACACATCCGCCAGAGGATTGTTTTTTGACAAAATGGCCTGATTCAATGCGGCGCCGGCATCGCCGGCCTTTAAAAAGCGTATTTTAACCGCATTTTCCTGTTCAAAACGTGCCAGAACATCTTTGCTGATACTGAAGCTGTCGTGTGTCATTACCGTCAGCTCCAAAACCGGATTTTGAGCGGTGGCCATTCCACAGGTCACCATCAGACACAGGATGGATGTTATCATGGTTTTCATCGTCATTTCCCCCTTGCTATTAAAATAAAAAAGCCATCTCCTGCAAAGGAGATGGCTTGAAACCCCATGTTTTCCTCCACCGGCATTATCCGGATCAGGTTCAACGGTCGGGCTCACGGTTTAAAGCAGAGCCCCTCTCAGCCTGGTGTGTCCAAGCTCCCGATCATTTTTATGATTCAGTTACATGTTTTCCGATTATCCTGTCAAGTGTAAAAATGACTGTCATGCTTCAGCCTGGAGGTCAGGTTGGCCGGTTGTTGGCCTGCCTGACATCGCCGGATGACGGTTTGCCCCATGCCCTTCAGTCTTCAGCCTTCAGTCAATTGTCAGGGAACTCCCGTTGGTCGCACCCTGACCTACCCGCTCAGACCTTTTTGCGTTCCTCGTCCCGCAATACCCGGCGCAGAACTTTCCCAACCGGAGATGTTGGCAATACATCCCGGAATTCAATGGATCTGGGACGTTTGTATCCGGCCAGTCTTTCCTTGCAGAATTCAAGCAGTTCCGCTTCCGTTGCCGTGGTTCCGGGAACAAGCTGAACAAAGGCCTTGACCGATTCACCGCTTTTGGCATCCGGTACGCCGACGACGGCCACATTGGGATGGGCATACAACACCTCTTCCACCTCGCGGGGATAAAACAGTTGAATCCGCCCACCAGAATCAGGTCCTTTTTCCGGTCGGTAACGATGATATAACCTTCCGGATCGATATGGCCAACATCTCCGGTCAGAAAATACCGCCTGCCGTCAATTTCGCGAAAAACAGCCTTGTTTTCTTCCGGCTTGTTCCAATATCCGGTCATGACCTGAGGTTGCCAATGGCAATCTCGCCATCCTCACCTTTTGGCATCTCGTTCAGGCCGGTTTCGGTATCCACAATTTTAATGTCTGTGTTGGGAAGCGGGAACCCTACCGAACCGAATTTGCGAGTTTCAATATGGGTTGGATTCATGGATGCCGCAGGAGCGGTTTCACTCAGTCCATAGCCTTCAAATACGATACAGCCGGTCGTGTCTTCAAATTTTTTGGCTACTTCCGGGGGTAGCGGCGCACCGGCCGAACCGCAACACAAAATGGAGCTGAGATCATATTGATCCAACTGGGCATGGTTCATGAATGCAATAAATATGGTAGGAACCGCTATCACCATTGTCGTGCGATATTTTTGAACCGCTTTCAGCACCTCGGTAAATGGCGGATTTCCGGCCCTTGGATCCGGAATGCAGACCAGTCTGCTGCCGTTGGCGCATGCGCCCAAAAGACAGAGTGTCAGGCCAAAGCTGTGATACCAGGGCAACACACCAAGATAACAATGAAATCCGCCATGACGCCGTTTTTCGGGTGGTTTTCCTTTCTCAAAAGATGGCAACACGATCTCCTTTTTTGATGCCCCGGGAAATCAGAAAATTGGCCACCCGGTTTGCGACGTCATTGACTTGGGCGAAGGTTCGGGTTCCATCATTGAAAATCGTATATACCTGGTTGGGATACTTTGTGGCGGATTCTTCCAGAAAGGAAAAAACCGGCTTTTCATAACCCGAAACTTCCCGTGAAACGCCATCTGTCTGTTTGCCACGTATTGGCTGCCATGAACTATCCTCCTGTAAACGGTTGGAAAAGATGGTCGTTATTGTCACCTGAAATCTGTTCTGATTTGATGGGTCCTTCATTCTGAATTCTGGCTCCTGAATACCTGAATACTCACAAGTATAGCATCATTTTTTTCTCCTGTGCGACACGCTTTATACAAAAAATCCGGCGACAGCACCCGTCATGCACGTGGCAAGGGTTCCGGAAACAATGGACCGGAAACCCAGGCTGACGATTTCATCCCGGCGTTCCGGAGCCATGACGCCCATGCCGCCGATCATGATGCCCAGGCTGGCGGGATTTGCAAAACCACACATGGCATAGGTAATGATAATACGACTTCGTTCGGACAGGGCGGATTCCGGAAGGTTTGAAAGATCGAGATAGGCGATAAATTCGTTCAATACGGTCTTGGTACCCATCAGCGATCCGGCTGTCACGGACTCGGACCAGGGGATGCCCATCAGCCAGACCACCGGCGCCATGATCCAGCCCAGTATGCGCTGAAGGGTGAGTTCTTTTCCCTGGAAATCGGGCAGCAGTCCCAGTGCCATATTGACGATACTGACCAGGGCGACCAAAACGATGATCATGGCAATGATGTTGATCAAAAGATCGACACCCTGAATCGTTCCCCTGGTGACCGCATCCATGACACTTTTGTAAGGCTTTTCCGTTACAAAATCCCCTAAGGTGATTTCTCCGGTCTCAGGCACCATGATTTTGGCAATCAGTATGGCTGCCGGCGCACTGATGATGGATGCCGTGAGAATATGGCCCAAAATACCCGGAATTGCCGATTGTAGAATGGAAGCATACAGGACCATCACTGTACCGGCAATGGTGGCCATACCGCTGGTCATGATGGTGAAGAGCTCGCTCCGGGTCATGGCACCCAGATAGGGTTTGATGAGCAGAGGGGCTTCCACCATGCCCACGAAAATATTGGCGGAAACACCAATGCCTTCCGCTCCGCCGGTTTTGAGGGTTCTGTTCAGAATGATGCTGAAGAGCCTGACAATAACGGGGAGGATTTTCCAGTAAAACAGAAGGGCCGACAGGGCGCTCATCACCAGAACGATAGGAAGCGATCTGAATGCCAGTATGATCGATGAATTGGGATAGATTTCCTGAAAGGGGAGTGTTGCCCCACCCAGGTAACCAAACACCATTTTTGTTCCTTCAGTCGTTGCCGTGTCAATTGTCAGCACAAGCCGGTTCAGAAACAGAAAGCCCTGGCGGACCACCTCGAATTTCAACAAAAAAAAACCCAGAACCAATTGAAGCGTCAGTGCAGCCAGAATGATGCGCACCGATATTTTTTTCCTGTTTTCACTCAATATGGCTGCTATTACACAGATTGCCAGCAGCCCCAACATACATTGAATCATCAGAACTCCATTTTCGTGGTGAAATCTTTGTATTTGGCCAAAACGGTGACACAGGCATTGACTGACAACTTTCCGAATTTTTGCAGTACCGCCTATTTCTGTTTCCAATCCGGGCTGCGTTTTTCCAGAAACGCACTGATCCCTTCTTTGGCATCTTCTGTCGAACACAACCGTGCAAATGCTTCGTTCATATATTCAAATGATTTGTAGTAATCCTGATCCGCCGCGGAATAAAATGCCTTTTTGGCAATCTGGAGCGCCAGAGGACTCTTTTGCGCCAGAATTGCGGCCCAATTCCGGGATTCCTTTTCCAGGTCGGCATCCGGTACGACCCGGTTGACCAGTCCCATGTTCAATGCTTCCGTGGCCGAAATCAGATTGCCGTAGAACAACAGTTCAAGTGCTTTTTTTCTTCCCACGGACCGGCTGACAGGAACCACGGGTCCAATGCAGTTGAGTCCCACATTGATGGCAGTCAGACCCAGTCGTGCATTTTCGCCAACAATCGCCAGATCCGCCGCCGCCACCAGTCCGGCGCCATTGGCCGCTGCAACGCCATGGACCTGGGCAATGACCGGTTTCTTCATGCGGCTTATGGTAACCAGCGGGTTCTCCATACACTCGATCCAGTCCCGGTACTCCATGACATTTTTGGTCGAAAAACCGCTGATGTCGATACCGGCGCAAAATGCCTTGCCCGCCCCTTTCAAAAGAATCACCCGTGTCTGATTGTTCGCGTCAAGTTCCTGAAGGGCCTGATTGAGCTCCTGAGCCAAGGGCGCCGTAAAGGTGTTCAAACTGCCCGGTCGGTTCAGTGTAATGGCAGCCACATGATCATCTCCAATTTCAACAATCACATTCTCGTAACTCATGGTTTAATTCCTTGTTTTAAATGATTGAGTCGCATAACGTTCGACCTGAAACGCAACAGAATTCTGCCATAATTCAAAACTATCTGAAATTTCAAATTTGAAATCTGAAATACCCCATATCATCCCAAAAATGTCAGCGGATGCCCTTTGCGGCGAAAATACTTCTTGGTCTCCTCAAAAGCAATCAAAAGTACGGTTCCATGAAACGCCGACAGATAAATCGGCCAGGGCACCGGAGCGAACCAGTAGAGCTGTGACAGTCCGGTATAAAAAAGAAGAACACATATCGCCAGCTCAAAAATGATACCCGCATCGATGAGGGGATTGGAAACCAGGTTCAGCAACACCGGATGACGGTGGAAAAACCGGCTCAGCAGTGCCGCAATGCGCTGAAGCATCGGCTGCACGAACACAGGAAGGGTATCCGGACACCAGGTCCGGATGCGTTCGAGAATGGCCAGCCGATGCTGCGGGTTCAGGAACTGGATAGAAAACAGTGAGGTCTGCCAGGACCGTTTGCACATGACATTCGCAATCTGGGTCGTAACAGTGGGGAAAAAATAGGCGGTCAATGACATCAGATAGGCCTGTGTTGCCTGGCTCATATCCAGACCGGGCGGCGAGGCCGGCATGCTGCCGCCGGCGGGTGACCACCAGCCCATGTACCATCCGGCAAAAAAGTAGTTGAGGTAACAGGCCAGTGCCAGGATACCGCCCTGAACAAAATAGCTTTGCAGGATGAATGTCATTGAAAGCAGTTTTTCGCGCCTGGGACGCGGTGGCCGATCCATGATGCCTTTTTCCGGACGTTCAATGCCAAGCCCCATGGCCGGTATGAGGTCCGTGCCGATATCGACAGCCAGAACCCCCATGATGGTCATGGACAGCGGCATCTGAGGGAAAAGTATCCAGAGGATATACGGGTACATTTCCTGGGGGTTGCTGTTCAGGATATAGGCCACAAAGCGCTTGATGTTCTCAAAAATGGCCCTGCCTTCCTCGATGGCGGCAACGATGGATGAAAAGTTGTCATCGCTTAAAATCATGTGCGCGGCTTCCTTTGCCACGTCCGTACCCCGAAGTCCCATGGCAATGCCGATATCCGCACGCCGCAGGGCCGGCCCGTCATTGACCCCATCCCCGGTCACGGCCACAACTTCACCCAGTTCCCGGAGAACCGTCACGATCCGCAGTTTTTGTTCCGGGGCCACGCGTGCAAAAATGGTTTCTCCATCCCTCAAAATCACTTTCAGGGCATCATCATCCATTTCCGTCAGCCGGGCCCCGTTGACAACAGTCAATGCTCCCGATTCCGGATTGCCAATGCCCGCCTCCCGTCCGATGCTTTCGGCGGTCAGCGGATAATCTCCGGTGATCATCATCAGGCGGATACCGGCCCGGTGGCAGGCCCGAACAGATTCGGGTACGGTTGGCCGCAAGGGATCGAGACTGGCGGTAAATCCGATAAAAACAAGCTGTTTTTCCGCGTTTTCCACGCTGTAGTCAACCAGATTCTGCATGGAATCCTGATCACGCCAGGCAAATGCCAGAATACGCAGCCCCCGTCGCGCCAGATCATCGCTGGCCTTCAGAATTTCCTGCCGGTCCCCGTCGTTGATGGGCCGGATATGACCGTCCCGCTGAATCCGGTTACACAACGCCAGTGTTTCAACCAGAGCGCCCTTGAGATACAGTATGGTTTCGCTTTCAGCCAGATCCGGTTTTACGAGTACACTCATGCGTTTGCGAACTGATTCAAAGGGATTGATATGCAGGCGTTGACAAGTCCCCCGGAAGCCGGCCTTTCGGGCCAGCACGATGAGCGCCCCTTCGGTGGGGTCGCCCACAATTCCCCACCGGCCCTTTTTATTTTCCAGGACGGCATTGTTGCAAATATGGGCACATGCCATCAGTCGGGCGCAGGACGGGTTTTCGGTCAACCGTGCCGGTTCGACGGGTTGGCCCTGTATCCGGAATTGGCCATAGGGCGCATAGCCATCCCCGGTCACATCATAAATACGTCCGTCTGCCCAGAACCGGTTGACCATGACCAGGTTCTGGGTCAGGGTGCCGGTCTTGTCCGAGCAGATCACAGTCGTACACCCCAGCGTTTCCACCGATGACAGGTTTTTGACAATGGCCTGGCGTTTGGCCATGCGGGTAACTCCCATGGCCAGTGAAAGGGTCACAGTGGGTAAAAGGCCCTCGGGGACATTGGCCACAAAAATGCCAATGCAGAATACAAATGCCTGTAAAAAATTCAGCCCCGCCCCCAGCCAGCCCAGCAGAAGGAACGCAAGGGACAGCGTGGCGGCCAGGGTGGCGATGGCAAACACAGTGCCATGCAACTGCTTCTGGAGGGGGCTGGGTTCTGTCGCAATTGCCTGGGTCAGGTTGGCAATTTTGCCAATTTCCGTATTCATCCCGGTTCCAAACACCACGGCCCGGGCAGTGCCCCGTACCACAACCGATCCGGCAAAAAGCACGTTGGGCAGTTCAATCCATAAAAAGTTGCCTTCCAGAAGCACCGGTTTATCGGATTTGTAACGTTTGGCCGATTCCGATTCACCCGTCAACGAGGCGTTGTCCACCTCCAGTTCAGCGGCCTCTACAATCCGGGCATCGGCGGGAACAAAATCCCCTTCCTCCAGAACCAGAAGGTCTCCCGGCGCCAGCTCGACAGCATCGATCTGTCGGGTCCGGCCACCCCGCACCACCCGGCACTGATGCGTGAAGAGCTTCTGCAATGATTCAACGGCCCGATCGCTGCGCTGCTCCTGGAGAATGGCAAAGATGCCGTTAATGACCACCACAACCAGAATGGCTGTGCCCAACTGAGGCATATCCACCCCCGGCGCATAGCATAACAGACCCGCAGTCCATAACAAAATGGCAAAGAAACTGAAAAAGTTCCGGATGACCTTGATATACCAATGGGGCCTTAGGGGCTTGTTGAGCAGATTGGGCCCATGAAGGGTCAGTCGTTCTGTAGCCTGAATATCAGAAAGACCGGAATCCAGATCTGTGCCCAACTCAAATGCCACCTGGGCCTGGGACAGGTTTCGATAGCTGGGATGAAGGGATTGTTTTTCACCCTGTTTCAGAATGGCGATCACATCCCGGGCACTGCCGGCCTGAAGCAACCGTTTCTCGATCTGAGGCACAACCGCACTGAGGCGCTGAAGCAGTTTGATGTGATCAGCCGCATCTTCTTCAGGGGATACCAAAAACAGGATAATGTGTAACCGGTGGCCCTGGTAAGGAATCCCCTGGCGTGAAAAACCGATGGCCAGTTGGGGACGGGTCAATCCGGACAGTCGTAAATGGGGCAAACCGATATGGTCGGTGGGCAAAAGCAGTGATTCCCCGGGTGAGGTGAGCAGGGCTTCCACGGCTTCGGTCATGGGGGGATTGGCCTGGATGGATATGGACAGTTTCCGAATGGCCTTTTCAAAACTGCCGGACAGGGCCAGGTGAATCTGATCCGGGCCAAGGCATTCGGAAATCATGATAAATATGCCTGTTGGTGTCGTTTCAGCATGCGCGCGCCAAGATGAAAGCCCGATGCGCAGACGGTCAGCAGCCAGATGGCGATCTGTCCGGTTTGCAGCCAGCCTGCCGACCGGAACAGTATGGCCATACACGCCAAAAACGCCATATGTCGTGCAAGTTTTTCCAAGAGGGTAGCTGAGATGACTGCTCGCATTGGCATCCTCATTTCAATTATCCCTTTCAAGATAACGCACCCAAAATCTTTATCTTGAAAGCGATATCAATCCGGTGATAACCGTCTGACAGCAATGGAATTGGCATGGGCGTCCAGGCCTTCGATTGCCGCCAGCTTTTCGATATGAAGGGCATCTTCCATCAAAGCGGACCTGGAATAATGAATGAGACTGGTTCGTTTGATAAAGTTTTCCACAGACAGGGCCGATGAAAAGCGGGCGCTGCCGGCGGTTGGCAGAACATGGTTGGGTCCGGCCATGTAATCGCCAACCGGCTCGGGTGTATAGGCGCCCATAAATACCGCACCGGCATTTCGAATCTGCCCGACCCACTCCATGGGCCGATCGACCAAAAGTTCGAGATGCTCGGGTGCGATCCGGTTGGCGATGTCGATGGCTGTTGTCATATCCGGCGTCACAAAAATGGCGCCGTAACGGGAAATTGCCTGTTTTGCAATGTCTTTTCGGCACAGGTGTTCCAACTGCCGGGTCAGTTCATTTCGAACCTGCTGCGCCAAAACCTTGGATGGTGTGATCAGCATGGCAGACGCCATGACATCGTGTTCGGCTTGGGACAGCATGTCGGCTGCGGCAAAATCCGGTCTGGCATTTTCATCTGCAACAATCAAAATCTCACTGGGGCCGGCAATCATGTCAATACCGACAATTCCGGAAACGAGTTTTTTGGCCAGTGTCACATAAACATTGCCCGGCCCGACAATCACATCGCACCGGTCAACCGTTTGGGTTCCATACGCCATGGCCCCAATGGCCCAGGCACTGCCAATCTTGAACACATCATGAACACCGGACAACCTGGCAGCCACCAGAAGACAGGGATTCACGGTTCCATCCGGACCTGCCGGCGTTGTCATGACAATTCGCGGAACACCGGCGATGGCAGCCGGCACAGCCCCCATCAGCACCGATGATACCAATGGTGTTGTCCCGCCTTTTCCACCCGGAACATACATGCCGGCCACATCGACCGGATGAACCAGTTGGCCGGTCATGGCTCCGGCTCTGTCCATATCGACCCATGAATTGGGCTTTTGCCGCTGATGAAAAATTTTGATATGGTTCAGTGCCCGATTGAAGGATTCCATGAACCCCTCATCGACCTCCTGAAATGCCTTTTTGTATTCGGATTCCGTCACCCGGATCTGATTTTCGTTCAGGGTGGGAGAATCAAACCGGTTGGCGTATTCAATCAGGGCGGTATCCCCTTCCTTCTGTATCCGGTTGAGGATGCGGCGCACCAGGGCCTCCTGTTTTTGACCCGCACCCACTTTTCGATGGATGATTGCGCTCAGCCTGTTGGCCGCTGCAGAAGAGGGATAATGATAAATATTCATCGGTTTTCTGACATCTTTCTCTATGGTTAAGGGTAGGCATTGGACGGGGCACCGGGTTTGATGTCGCCCCTTGTCCGGACAACGCCGGTTCCGTCCACATTCAGTAAGAAATCATTTACAGAAAGGAAACCATTCTGTCAAGAAACCCGGATCATTCCGAAAAAAGCGCCTGATATTCCCCATAGCCGTTCTCGGTCAATTTTTCCCGGGGAATAAACCGGAGGGCGGCGGAATTGATGCAGTAGCGCAATCCTGTCGGAGCCGGACCATCCGGAAAAACATGGCCCAGATGGGAATCCGCGGTTTTGCTTCTGACTTCGGTTCTGGCAGAAAACAGGTTGCGGTCGGTCCGATCCACAACCTGATCCGGTTTCAGCGGTCGGGTGAAGCTCGGCCATCCGGTTCCGGAATCAAATTTGTCTTTTGAGCTGAATAACGGCTCTCCGGAAACCACATCGACATAAATGCCCGCCTGCTTGTTGTTCCAGAATTCATTTTCAAATGGCGGCTCGGTCCCCTCCTGTTGAGTCACCTGATATTGAATCGGGGTAAGCTGCTTCTGAAGATCGGAATCAGATGGTTTGACAAAGGCATCATTTTTCTGCCAGACATTTTCCAGGAATGTATCCCGGCCGGAGTGAAACCGGTAGTTCTGGTAATGAAACGGATTTTTTTCAGCGTATTTCTGATGATAATCCTCAGCCGGGTAGAATTCGGATGCCGGAAGAATACGGGTGACAACCTTCTTGAAGCGCTTTGACTGTTCCAGTTCATCTCTGGAGGATTCCGCCTCCTGTTTTTGCACATCGTCATGATAAAATATGGCGGTCTGATATTGTGAGCCCCGATCGGCAAACTGTCCGCCCGGGTCTGTGGGATCGATATGCCGCCAGAATATATCAAGAAGTTCCCGATAGGAAATCAGGCTGGTATCAAAAGTGACCTGTACCGCTTCCAGATGTCCGGTCCGGCCGGATGTGACCTCGTGATAAGATGGGCTGGCGACTGTTCCGCCGGTGTAGCCGGAAACGACATCGACTACACCCGGGTGTTTTCGAAAGTCCGACTCGATACACCAGAAGCAACCGCCGGCAAATGCGGCCTGGGAAATTTTTTCAGGGTTCATCGTGCCTCCTGCCCATGCATCCGGCAAAACAACACCCATGCACAGGATTGCCAAAATGATAATTATCGTTTTCATGGTTTGCCTCACTCAAAAATAAAAGGCAGAAAGAATGGATCTTTCTGCCTTTTGAATTCCGTAAAGATTTCTGGAATACAGCAGGGAGGGGATAGTACCCCCGTAGAATAACACAGTCAAATTGTTTTTCCGGAAGTCTATCGGCAGACAACTCCCTGTCAATGTTATCAAGGAATCTAATGACTTCAAAACAGTTGTCAAGCAGCATCCAGCCGGTTGACAAACCTCAAATTACACTTACAATCCTGTCACCCATTCAATCGTGCGCAAAACTACGACAAGCCGGGGTTTTCATCCGGCACAAATAAATTGGAGGTACATCATGTTTGAAACGCGAGAACAGGTTCTGGAGCAAATCCTGACCAACAAAAAGCCCCTCTGTCCTCACTGTCAGGTCGAAATGAAACTCTGGGAAGTCCCGTCAATCAATGTCGGTGACGGACTGGGGTGGGGCGTTCCGTTTCTGTACCTGTGCTTTAATGACGATTGTCCCCTGTATGTTCAGGGATGGGAAAATCTGAAGGAGAATTATTCGCACAATGCATCCTACCGGTGTATGAATTATCCGGGTACGGAACAGTACGAACTGATGCCGGTCTTCAGTCCTATTGGGGGAACCGGCCAGATTATCGACGAGCAGGTCCTTCTGGAGGAAGAGGTGCTCAAACAGAACACCAAGAAGGGATTTTCGATTTTGGCCGACTGTTATGTCAACAAGGACTCGGCAACAATCATGAGTCTTCTGCTGGACCCCAGTCAGCCGTCACGTGTTCGACTGAAGGCAGCAGAAATGATCGGCGACGTGGGTGATCCCGATGCACTGGAACCACTGAAAAGCATCAAGGTCGGCAATCGGCTGATTCAGGAAAAAATGGATGCGTCCGTCCAGAAAATACATGAACGGTTCTTTACCCGGGAATGTCCGTTCTGTGCGGAAGTTATCAAGAAACGGGCCAGTGTCTGCAAACATTGCGGCAAGGAAGTTGCCGGCTGCTGAAATGATCACCTGTGGTAACGTTCTTATTGACTGTCACAACAGTCATGATCATTTCGGGCTCACATGAAAAAATGTCAGCTTGCCGTCATTCCGGGATATGACCGGAATGACGACAATAAAGCGGTAATTTCCGATCCCCGGTATTGAAAAGCCGGGCTACACTTCCCGTGCCCAAATCCGCTCAAATCCCAATGCCACCACTGCAAACCGTCCCAGTCGCAGGTTCCCATGCCGTTCTTCCAGAATCCGGCCATATTCCCGGACCTGTTCAGCAGCTTCGGTCATCATCTGCTGCATGGGCGGCAAAGACTGAAGTGATTCCACGGTCAATTCCCGGGCTTCTTTCCCGCTTACCCCCGCATCCGCCAAGGTCACATATTTGAACTCGATCAGCACATCCAGAATCGTAAACCGCCGCATGTCCGGCCGGATGATCATGGTCAGATCCACCCGCTGCCGCCCCACTTCCGACTCCGAATCCATGATGTACAGAATATCGTTGTACAACAGGGTCAGAAACGCGGTCTTTACCGTCAGTTCGTTGGCCCATCGGTAATCCGGATTGTGGAAGACTTTGAAATATTTCTGCTCCACAAAGGTGCACAGGGGACCGATATCCCCGTACTGATATACTTTTTCAGCCGCCAGTTTGCCTTCATCCCGAACCAGAGGATTGGGAAGCAGGAGCTCGGCAAGCCGTTCCACATACAGCTTTCGCATTACCAGATTGGGAACTTTCAAAACCAGTTTGCCCTGTGGGGTTATCGTATTCTGAGACAGCACACCAAAATAATACAGAAATGACACCAGAAACGCGTTGTCCTTGCCGCTGGCATTCATCAGATCCCGAATCCCGAACCGCTTGGCCAGGGCCGTGACGACAACTTCTGCATTTTCATGAACCAGATCCAGGAGCAGTTGACCGCCCCCGGGAATCCGGGCGATGTAATCCAGTTTGGCGTCATCGGCAGCCATGTTTTCATCCAGCATTTCCGTTGGGAACTTGCCGCTTTCAAGCAATGCATCCAGAAAATAAAGTGCCAAGGTTGGATTATAGACGGTTTCTGCCGCGTCCGGTGCAAATTTATAACCGTTGTACCAGGTCTGGATCATCGAAATGGCATTCATTTTTTCTATTTCCGGCAAATTGCAGGCGTCAATCACGGCACCGGTTGCGGATGCCACTTCCTCTGGCCGGAATCCGCACAGATCGTTATAAACGGGATTGAGATAGATATTTTTGGCAATGTTGTATCCGCTGGTAATATCACTCATGACGACCGGGGACACGCCCGTGATGAATATCCGATCGAAGAGCGAGTCGCTGGTCGAGGACTTGACCGCCTTGAACAGGGTTCTGAGCGGGCCTTCTTCAAACACCAGGGCTTCATACCGTTTCTGTTTGTCCTGCTGCACGCCCATCATGACCTGGTTGGCAAAATTGTCGTATTCATCAATCAGCAGATAGACCTTGTGTCCGCTTTTGCGCGCAACAGCCATGAGTGATTGAATGGAAGAAATGGCATTGGCCCGATCGACCCGGACATCTTCGGTCAGATAATCCCGGTAGTACATGATGAACGCATCGATGCAGGAATTGATATGATCGTGCAGCGATTTTCGGATATCTTCGACATCCCCGAAGGGATCCACACAGGAAAAATCCCATTGCAAAATGAAATACCGATTGTGCAGCGGCGTGGGGTTTTTACCGATTTCAAGATGTCCGAACAGCCGGTCAAATTCGTCGGCCCGGGCCACATCATAATAATTGAACAGGGTGGAAAGCAGCAGGCTTTTGCCAAAGCGCCGGGGGCGGATGAACAGCAGATACTCCCCCTTTTCCAGTAGCGGGATGCAGCCGGTCCGGTCACAGTAAAAATAATCCTTCGTAACGATTTTTTTGAAATCACAGATACCATAAGGGAATTTCATGTTAAAATCCTCCATTGGTGGTGAACTTTTCTGGCCGGGATTGGAATTGGCCACCCATCCTTCAAAAAAACACCCGGGAATGACGGTTCTTCGAGGCGCTGACCGCAAACCCGGGTTAAGATGGCTGAAGGTCATTCGGATTACATGAATATCTTGCCCGGATTCATCAGCCCCTTGGGATCGATCAGATTCTTGATCTGCCGCATGAGTTCCAGGCTGTCGCCATGCTCGAGCTGCATGAATTTGCGTTTGCCGATACCCACCCCATGTTCTCCGGTGCAGGTTCCCCCCAGTTTAACCGCTTTTTCCACGATGGTGTGGTTGACCGCTTCCAGTTTTGACCACTCCGATGGGTTTGCCGGATCACCTGCCAGAACCACATGCAGGTTGCCGTCTCCGGCATGACCAAACACATACCCAATCACTCCGGCCTGATCGACCGTCTGCTGGGAAAACACGACCATATCGGGATATTTGGAAATGGGAACCGCCGCATCCACAATCAGGGTATCCATTTGGGGATGAGCCCGATGAATGGTTTCCCATGCCTCATGTCTGGCGCGCCACAGCTCTTTTCGTTCACGCTCCTCGGTCGCGGAAACAAATTCGGTTGCCCCGCAGTCTTCACACAGTTCACGGGCCAGATCGGCCGTTTCCACCAGGGCGTTGCTGCTGATGGCATGAAATTCACAGAAAAGGGATGGCAGCTCGGAAAGCCCCAGATCCTTTTCCCGGTTCATCAACCGGATCAGTCCTGGCGGAAGCAGTTCCAGCGCAGCCGGCCCAACGCCTGCGGCAATCAGTACGGCAACGGCCCGGGAGGCGCTTTCCAGATCCGGAAACCGTACGATCGCCGCCAGATGATGGCTGGGAATGCCGGTCAGGCGAAGGGTTGCCCCGGTGACAATGCCCAGGGTTCCCTCGGAGCCGACAAACAGCCGGGTGAGATCATATCCGGATGAGGATTTGGGCGCCAGACATCCGGTGTGAATGACCTGGCCATTGGGCAGGACAACGGTCAGGCGCATCACATAATCCTTTGTGGCGCCATATTTGACGGTCTGAACACCCGAGGCGTTGTTGGCAATCATGCCGCCGATTGTGGCATCCGCCCCCGGGTCCGGCGGAAAAAACAGGCCGTGCACCCCGGTTTGCCGGTTCAGCTCCTTGCGCAACACACCGGGTTCGACATCGGCCTGCAAATCCAGCGGTCGGATCTCCAGTATCCGGTTCATCAGGGTCAGGTCCATCACAATGCCACCGAGACTCGGAACCGGATTTCCCTCTGTGCTGGTGCCGGCCCCCCAGGGTGTCACCGGGATGTCATTCTGGTAAGCCCATTTCATGATACCGGCGACTTCCTCTGTGGAAACCGGCCAGACAATGGCCGACGGCAGCTTCCCGATATGGCAGGATATATCCCGAATGTGCAGCTCCCGGTTGGATTGTCCGGTTGAAAAACGATCGGATGGCAGCAGGGACGATAGTTCTTCGATCTGTCGGGGGGTTAATTCATTCATGATTTCTCCTTGATCTCTGCCGGAACACCTCATACATGACCAGCGCACCGGCAACGGATGCATTTAAAGAATTGAACGGAACCGCCTGCGGAATGGTCGCCATCATATCACAGTGGGACCGGACCAGTTCCCGGATCCCCCTGCCCTCCGACCCCACCACAATTGCAATTGGAACCATCCAGTCAATGTCATAAATTGTCTGATTGGCATCTTTATCCAGTCCGGCAACCCAGATACCGGATTTTTTTTTAAGCGTTTCAATGGTATTGACCATGTTCACGACACGGGCGATGCGGATGTGCTCCAATGCGCCGGCAGATGCCCGGGAAACGGTGGGTGTCGGTGAAACCGACCGGTCTTTTGGCAGGACAACGCCATCCACACCGGCACAGAAACCGGTCCGGATCAAGGCACCCAGATTCTGGGGATCAGTCAGGCTGTCAAGCAGGAGAAGAAAATGCCGCCCCCTGGCATCCGATGGTGATGACAGGATTTCATCAAGCGATAAAACCGGAAAGGGGCTGACCCGGGCCGCAATGCCCTGATGGTTTGTGTTTTCTGCAAGCTGACTGAGGATTCCGGGCTGGACCTGACGGATTTCAATGGCGTTTCCCTGTGCCAGATGCAGGATCTCCTGAATCCGGGAAGCCGGGCGTCCGGGTGTGACAAAAACCGTTTCGACCTGCCTGCGACCGGCTTTCAGCGCCTCGTGAACCGGATTGATGCCATAAAGTATTTCAGGTTTCACCGGTCTGTCCGCCCTGTATAGAATTGAATCCATGCAGTCAATTGTTCGACAGAATCTGACAAACCATCATTGACCAGAACATGGTCATAGCTCGAACTTTCCGAAATTTCGACATGCGCATGGGCCAGCCGTTTTTCGATAACCGATGGCGGGTCGGTTTGTCGGGACGTCAGGCGATCTTTCAGTACAGTCATTGACGGGGGAAGAATAAAAATGGCAATACTGCCTGAAAAGCGTTGACGGATCTGACGGGCGCCCTGAACGTCGATATCCAGCAGAATGGATTTTCCATTGGACAGGCCCTCTGTAATAAAGTCTGCCGACGTTCCATAATAATTCCCATGCACCTCGGCCCATTCGGCCCATCTGTTCTCAGCAATTTTCTGTAAAAACTGGTCCTTGGTGATAAAATGATAATCCGCGCCGCCAACTTCTCCCAACCTCGGCGCACGGGTTGTAGTGGATACCGAATACAACAGGTCCGGAATCCGTTTGAGTACTTCACGACAGAGCGTGGTTTTTCCGGCCCCGGATGGGGCCGAAACAATAAACAGCCGCCCGGCGGATTGGGTCGGATTACCGGCTACAGGCTGACAGGATGGATCATCATTCATCATCTTCTGTCCTGTCCTGTTCTTTGGAAACAAGCATGCGCTGCGCAATGGTTTCGTTATGAATGGCCGACAGCACCACATGGTTGCTGTCCAAAATTACAATGGCACGGGTTTTTCGCCCCTGTGTGGCGTCTATCAGCCGTTTATCTTCCTTTGCCTCGGTTTTCAGGCGCTTTGACGGCGTCGAGGCCGGTGAGACAATGGCAACAATCCGGCTGGCAACCACCAGATTGCCAAACCCGACATTCAGCATCTTCTGTTCCAAAATAACTCCTTCTATCGGTTGCTCTGAAAATAGTAGTGAGATATGAGTAGTTAGAAGTTAGAATCAGCCTGAGCGTCAGACGGCTGATTTGCCTGGAGGCTCTGGGCAGCACCTTCAGCCGTCAGCCTCCAGTCTTCCTGCGGCTGTCAGGGAACTCCCGTTGGTCGCACCCTGACCTACAGCGGCCCGCTGGAATGCCTGCCGCCGGTAGGTCAGGCTGGCCGGTCATTTGGCCTGCCTGACATGGCCAGCATGCCCCATGCCCTTCAGCCTCCAGCCTTCAGTCTATTCTATATTCTGAACCTGCTCCCGCAGTTTTTCCAGCTCGGCCTTGACGCCCACCACCCGGTGGGAAACGCCCATTTTTTCGGTTTTTGATCCGATCGTATTGATTTCCCGAAGCATTTCCTGAAGCAGAAAATTCAGCTTCCTGCCACCCGGTTCCATGCCATCCATGATTTCCCGAAACTGCGCCACATGGCCTTTCATTCTGACCAGTTCTTCGGAAATATCGCTTCGATCCGCCAGATAGGCCGCCTCCTGGGCCAGTCTGCCCGGGTCGATATCCACACGGCCCTCGGTCAGAACCCGAATCCGTTCCAGCAGACGGTTCTGAATCAATTCCAGAAGACCATCCGATTCTTTTTCAATCCAATCAATTTCTCCATGAATCATCATCAGACGGCTGGAAAGGTCCCCATGCAGATGGTCCCCTTCCCGCCGCCGCATGGCGATCAGGTTGTCCAATGCGGCCGATACACAGATTTCTATGGTTGGCCAAAAACTGTCCCGATCCAGAACCGGTTCACCAGATTTGATCACACCCGTATATCCGGCCAGCAGATCCAGTGTCACCGGATCATTCAAATGAAAGCGGTCTTTCAGTTGATTGAGAGCCTGGAACCAGGCATCCGCAACCGATTCATCCACGACAAAGCATGATGCCCGGCCTGTGGGTTCGGTGAGCTGCAGATGAACCTCGACCCGACCCCGACCCAACCGGGCTGAAATCATTGCCTTGAGCTTTTCTTCCATGTTCAAAAACCCGGGGGGAATCCGCAGAACCAGATCCAGATTCCGACTGTTCCAGGATCTGATTTCACAAACCGCAGAACATACATCCGATACCTGTTCCGCCCGTGCAAACGCCGTCATGCTCTGAATCATGTCTCCACATCCTTAATGCCTTGTAAATCCGAGATATATTTCCGACGCACCATCACCAGATATTTCTGTATATTTTCCCGTGCGTAATCCGGATAGGTCCAGGGCAGGGTTTGAAAGGCGCCATTCTGATATAACAGAGTCAAATCCGCATAAATGCCGTTTCCGATATGGATACGATGGGAAAAATTTTTTCCGGTTGCCAGAACAAAGCGTTCTCTTAAAAGGTATCCCGGGTCAATATTGACGGTTCGCCGGTCATTCTCCACCATGTCGGATTCAATGGCATTTGTCATGATTTTGATTTCGGACAGGTCATCCTGGTGAATCAGTTTCCCAAACGACATCATCCGTCTGAACAGCGGTTCGCCCATTTCTTTCCCGTAATAGGATGTAAAATCAAATGGAAACCACGGACTGACGGTATCCGGAATACCCCGTTTTTCAATCAGACGGTTGACAACATCTGAAAACCGGCTTTTGTCTTTCAGAAAAACCCCGATCACCAGTTTGGCGGGGGCTGGATTTCCGGGCCTGCTCATGGGGCTGATGGCAGCGGTTTGGCCTCATCGATCAGCATGATGGGAATATCATCCCGAATTTCATACATGAGTTTGCAATGATCACAGATCAGTCCATCCCGGGATGGATTGAGATAAATATCGCCCTTGCATTTCGGGCATGCCAGTATTTTCAGTAATTCCGGGTTGATTGTCATATGGTTTTCTCCTGTAAACATCAATTGAAGCACTCACTAAACCGTCATCCTTTATCCTTCATTCTTTCAACAATGCCCGTCGTGCTGTATCCCTGAAGCAGCGGCACCAGACAGACCTGTCCGCCGTAAGCCTCGACAACGTTCCGGCCAACCACCTGATCCAGCCGGTAATCATTGCCCTTGACCAGGATATCCGGCTGAAGTGCGGCAATCAGTTGCAAGGGGGTGTCTTCGTCAAACAGAACCACCATATCCACGCTGGAAAGCGCACCGAGAATGGCGGCCCGATCCCTTTCTGTCAGAATCGGGCGACTGTCTCCTTTCAGCCTCCGCACCGAGGCATCCGTATTCAGCCCCACGACCAGCCGATCTCCCAGCATTCTGGACTGATTGAGCAGGTGAATATGGCCCGGATGCAACAGGTCGTAACAGCCATTGGTAAACACAATGCGGTTTCCGGCTGTCTGCCAGGCTTTGATCTGAATCAGGGCAGCGTCCAGGGATGCAATCTTTCCGGCGCAACAATCCAGTTTAACCTGATCGGCATACCGCAGGGTATCCATCAGTTCGGCCTGCATGACAGGCTGGGTTCCCAGTTTGCCGACCACCACACCGGCTGCCATATTGGCCAGACGGGACGCATCCACAAATGAAAGCCCCAGAGCCAGACCGGCGGTCAGTGTGGCGATGACCGTGTCCCCGGCGCCGGAGACATCAAAGACCTCGCGGGCCCTTGCCGGGATCCGTACCGATTCATCATCCGACTGGATCAGAATCATGCCTTTGGCGCCACGGGTGACCAGCAGATGGTCAATCTTCAGGTGATGCCGCAAACCTCTGGCGGCATCGATCAGATCGGATTCATTCTCTTCAAACTGTCTTCCGACAGCCAGTTCCAGTTCCGCGGTATTCGGGGTGATGCCGGTTGCCCCGCCATACCGGGCCCAATCCGTCCCTTTGGGATCGACTATGACCGGAATCATTCTTTTCCGGCATTCCTGAATCATATCCTGACAGAGTTTTTCGGTTTTAAAAATACCCTTGCCATAATCGGACAGAATGACGCCATCAACCGTTTCGATTTTTTTTCTGAAAAAATCCCAAAGCGCCATAACCGTTTTCTCACCCAGCGCATCCGGTTCTTCCTCGTCCAGCCGAAACAACTGCTGGCCCTGGGCCATGATCCGTGTTTTGGTGATGGTGGGCCTGTAATCATCCGGAATCAGTTTGGTTTCAATCTGCCTGTTCTGTAAAATCGATTCCAGGCGTTCTCCCATGGCATCCATACCGCAAACACCCAGAAGCGTTACCACGCATTTCAGGCCGGACAGATTGGTGGCCACATTTCCGGCGCCTCCGGGGGTTTCGGATCGTTTCCGGATACGCACCACCGGAACCGGGGCCTCGGGAGAAATCCGGCTGACTTCTCCCCAGATGTACCGGTCCAGCATGACATCCCCGATTACCATAATCCTTATTTTGGATAGACGTTTCAGATCGATATTCATGGTTTCAAATTTAAAGTCTTCAGTCAGGAAAGGGCCGTGTGCTGGAAGGGAACGATTACATTAATCCCTGGAATTTTATCAAAATCTGCATTATCTTCAGTCACAATATCAATAATTCCATGTTCCTTCATACAGGCTGCAATCGTGGCATCCCAGATATGCACATGGTAATGCGATACCAGATCAATTGCCTCCAAAAACGTGTGAATGTCCCTGTCGATCAATCTCCAACTATCCGATTTTGCCATATCTTCAATGATGCTTCTGGCCTCTGCCACCTCTATTGGGGAGGTCACTTTTCGGGTCATCACAACAAAAAATTCCATTAGATTCTGAACACAGACAACGCCACCACCGTTTTTCCAAATCTCTGCAAGTATGTCTCTGGCAATCGGGTTTTTTATCGTTTCAGACAAATCATAAGCATAGACAAGAACATTGGTATCAATCAGCCGTTCTGTCATACAGATCCTCACGATGTGTATATAATTTTTTCCCAAGGTTAAAGCCTGTTTCCAGGAGGTGTAACTGTCGCTGCCTGATTTCATCTTGTTTTTCTTGATAAATCGTAGAAAAACTGATCATGACAGGAGTGCCTCGAGGCAGTTTGACAGGACTTTCGAGACGAATCACGTTTCCTTCGACAATCCCTTTATATATTTGTTTCATTGGCTTACCTTTTTTCCATTCCTGCATTCTATCATTTCCACCAGTTCTTCAATGGATAACATATTGCCAGTGTTGGGTTTGAGGCTATGCTGCTGTCAGTCAATAATTATGGAAAAACAAAATTCAGAAGCCAGAATTCAGAATAAATGAGGAAAATATCATTAAAATAAACAGCAACCATTCCCTATTTATTCTGGCTTCTGAATTCTGTATTCTGACTTCTGTATATGGAACCCGCAGATTGTGACCGTTCATAAGGATATATCAGAAATGCCTCAATTCACACAATACTGGTCCCGCCGATCTTCCAGGTCCCGGATCACGGCTTTCTTAAATCCATCATTTCCATTTGTTGACAGAAGGGTCTGGGGATATCGGGCGATATCAACCTGCTGCAACCGCATGCGCAGGGTTTTAAAAATTCGGGGGATCCACTGGCCGGGAATCTGAACATGGTGAAGTCCGGCGCTCAACGTAATCAGCATCTTTCCATCCGGGATGGCCTGAATCACATCCGCAATGCCCCCCAGAACGGTCATGGGTTTCGCCTGATTGTCCAGTCCCGTGGCCCGTTTCATGCGGCCTTCCGGCATGATGATGACCATCAAGTTGGGCTTCGGGCTTTCCAGAACCCGAAGCCAGCTATTATCCCGTTTTCGGGTCACCTGAACAACATTTTTTGCGACCATGCGGAAAAAATATCCCATAACCGGTCTCCGGATTGCCTTGTCCGCCACCGGCATCAGTCCCTGACAGGCGATTTTCTTTAAAAACCGGTTGGGAAACCCGCCCACAAACAGGGGGTCATAGAGGCTGGTATGATTCAGGAATACGACCAGCCGCAGGTCTGACCAGGGGTCCCGGGGCACCGTGTCGATCCAGGAAACATCAACCCGGTAAAATAGTCGACTGAAAGCCTTTACAACAGACCTCTTTCTCTAAAACTTTC
>DFZE01000207.1:0-455 GCA_002382065.1 Desulfobacteraceae bacterium UBA4064 | reverse complement strand
GCCCTCTTTTAACGAGGTCTGTACAATCAGAAGCATGGCAAAAATGAATTTCTCTCTCATATCGCCGTCTCCGGTTTTTTCCCATAATCAGAGGTTATCTGGTTTTTTCGATATTTTCTTCCAGGACATCGTTCACCCAGGTCATGGCAGCCATCATGTTTGGAAACCCGGTGGTGGTCAACCCCAGCAGAACGGCATGGTGAATTTCATCAACCGTGGCGCCGGAGGCAACAGCCTTTCGAGTATGGGACATGACCGCTCCACGGGAATTGGCGCCAATGGCAATACCCAGCTTGACCAGATCCTGGGTTTTGGAGTCAAGAGGACCAGCTTCCCGGCAGGCGGTACCAATCTGATTGTACTGATTGAATACTTCCGGATATTTCTCTGAAAATTTTTTATAGATATTGGGTAGATACATGTTTTTTTCTCCTTAACATTCCTTCAGTAGTTAG
>DFZE01000255.1:5297-19517 GCA_002382065.1 Desulfobacteraceae bacterium UBA4064 | reverse complement strand
GTTCAGGCACTATAATATCCACCCCTGGTTTATATAGTGCCTGAACGGAAACCCTTTCTCTGTATCTTAAAATTCGAAATTCGAAGCGCGAAATCCGAAACAATACCCAAATAAAAAACCCAAATGTTCAAAACGGTGCATTGTCTGACAGACCGTTTGGGTCATTCAGACATTTGAATTTTGAATTTGTTTCGAATTTCGGATTTCGATATTCGAATTTTGTCTGAACAGGGGTTTTCGTTCAAACACTAATTACTACGACCTCAATAAACCACCAGATAATACAGCATCTTGATATACTCGTTGCAGAAAGAAATCAGTCCCTCTTCGCAACCCCACCAGTTGGTTTGCTCAAATCCCCAGTGCGGGGCCGCTGACATCCGTATGGAAACCGGCAGTCCGGCAAATACTTTTTTAAACGTCCATGCCGTCCGCCGCGTATGAAAGGCGGATGTGACGACAATGATTTGCCGGATCGGCCGGGTACGGATGTATTCGCGCAATGTCAGAGCCTCATCCCAGGTACTGGTGACTCCGCCCGGTGTATCGACCCGTACGGTATCCTTCGGGGGAACGCCCAGCTTTTTCATGACATCGATGGCCACATCCGCGGTGTTCGGGAGGATTCCAAGCTGCTCCGGCGGGCTTTGTGCCGTTTTGGCAACCAGAATCAGGGGGGCCATTTTCCGGTGAAACAGGTCCGTCGCATGAAATGGGCGGGTTTCCACCTCGCCATTCAGCATCACCAGGGCGTCAGCCGGAACAAGGGAATCATCGACAATCAGAAAACCGGCAAGGCCGATCAGAATTTTTGCATGAAATAAACCAGCCAGAACAACCATCAAGCAACAGATTGAAACGATAACCGATTTTTTTACCATGCCATTCCGTAATTCAAATTGGTTCGGACAGTTTCATGGATGGGGATAAATCCATCCGGAATGATCCATGAGCGTTTACCGTGAAAATCCAACCCCCCGGGCCAGAAGGGCAGCCCCGATGGCGCCGGTTGCCTGGGCATATTTCGAAACCTGTACCGGACTGGCCAGCCGGTTTTGCAATGACTGAACCAGCCCGATGTTCCGGGCCACGCCGCCGGTCATCATGACCGGTGGTCGCCATCCGATCCGTCCCATCATGGCGATGATCCGGGCGGCAATGGATTCATGGATGCCGGCAATGATGTTTTCCCGGCTCTCTCCGAGGGAGATCAGGGAAATGACTTCGGATTCCGCGAACACGGTGCACAGACTGGTGATGGCAGCCGGATTGTTGGCCTGAAGCGACATGGGACCGAATGCATCCAGTTCGACATGAAGGGCCCGGGCCATCACCTCGATGAACCGCCCGGTACCCGCCGCACATTTGTCGTTCATGGCAAAGTCCCGGACTTTTCCGGATTCATCCAGCAGAATGACCTTGCTGTCCTGCCCCCCGATATCGATGATGGTTCGAATTGTCGGGTCCAGATAATACACGCCCGTGGCATGGCAGGTGATTTCGGTTACGGCTTTCTGGGCAAAGGTGACGCTTTTTCGGCCATATCCGGTGGCCACCACGCCGCCCACAACCGACGGATTCAACCCCAGGCCGCAGATGATCTGTTCAAATATTTCTTCACCGGCCTGCCGGGCATTGAAACCGGTCGGAATGACCCACAAATCCAGCAGCCCGCTGTCATTCATCACGGCAGCCTTTGTGGTAATGGATCCGATATCGATCCCTGCGGTGATCATGGGGTCAGCATCTCCATGAATGCGTCGATCCGGGTTTCGATCTGGGCTTCGGAAAAATTGCGGGCATCCACCATATCCGCTTCGATGATCAGTGTCGGAATGCCCCGTTTCTTCTGAACGATTTTTTGAATATCATACTGACCCAGCGAATAGGGCTTGCAGCTTCTGTTGGAGTGCATGACAAGACCCTGAACCCCGTAATGATCGATCATCCCGATAACGGTGTCCGCCATCTGATCCACACCCAGATTCAGATAAATCCGGGAATATCCGTCGGCCATGGATGTCAGAAAATCGGTTTCATCCATGTATTGCAAGGAACTGCACCATGCGGATGTATAGGTGTCGGCCACCAGACAGGCCTCTCTGGATGCAAAGGTATCGGACAGCCATTTGGTTTTATACCAGACCGGCAGATTGTCCCACAACAGGTGCCATCTTTCGACCGGAACCGCCCCGATGCCGGCGTCAATCCGCTCCCGCATTTCCTGTAACAGCAGGGTGTAATAGTCGATAGCCGTTTGGGTGCCCCGCAGCGTGACAATTAGCGCCAGATGAAAAAATGCATCAAATGCGCTCATGGGCGCCGGCCGGTTTACTGCCGTATCCAGAACCGACTGCCACAGTTTTTGTTCCTGAATCGAGAGTCGCCCCACTTCGGCCATCCGGTCGCGGTCCATTTTTTTCTGACAGCATGTCTCCAGAAACACAATATAATCCGCTACCTGATGCCGGACATAGGTTCTGGCAGCTTCTGAAAACGTCGTATGGATGACCGGCGTATCCAGAATGAACAGGGGCACATCATAATATCGGGCCTGAATTTCATACCATTTGAGAACCGTGCCGCAAATGTTGTTGCAGCAGACGAGCATGTCCGGCCGGGGCAGACCGCCAATGGGCCCGCCGTTTGTGGGGGAGCAGGCGATATCTGCCCGGGCATAGGAACACATATCCCGGGAATATCCCATGGCCTCGGCTTTTTCACACAGATCCACACCCATTTTGGACGCGCCGATCATGGTGCCGTGGTTTTCCGGATACACCGGAATCACATCCATGGCAATCAATGGCTCAACCGGTCCGCTGCTGGTGATCCAGGCCACTTTTTTGCCGGTGTCGGCTGCGGTTTTGGCATCGATGTAATATGCGGTCATGATTTCCTTCATTTTACCGACCGATTTGATTTTTCACTTTTCCTTTTCCGGGTCAATCATGAGAATTTCTTTCTGAATACGTGAACAGAGTCAAATGAAACCGCCCCAGCCGGTAGGTCAGGGTGCGACCAACGGGAGTTCCCTGACAAGCCTAACAGCCGAAATGCGCTCCCGCCAACGTCAGGTAGGCCAAACAACCGGCCAACCTGATCTACAGGCTATCACTTGTCACCAGTCACCCGTCACACAAAAAGTTACAACATCTCCACAAACGCCTCGATGCGGGTTTTCAACTGGCCTTCGGAAGCCTGCTGATCCTCGATTTCAGCCAGCATGGCGGGAATACCGGCCGCATCCAGTTGGCTTTTGAGCCAGGGATAATCAAATGCATGGGGATCACAGAATTTGAGCAGCAAAAATATGACGCCATCTGCCCGGTGCTTTTGGGCCAGTTGAATGAGGCTGTCGCTCCGGCTGGTCAGTCCCTGATGTTTGGCCGGACAAACCCCGCGGTCGAGATAGCGGCCGGCGATGGCCGGAATCATGTCGGATTCAATGGGCACCATGCATTGGGTGTAGCGGAGGCCGGAACAGAAATCATCCGCAACAATCCGGGCGCTTGTTGATTCCACGATCTGATATATGTTTGAAAAACCGCACACGCTGCCCGAGAGAATGACGCGTTTTGCAGAATGGGTCACGTCTGTTTTGGCCGAATCCGCCATCTGATTGAGATGATTCAGAATTCGATCCAGATGGCCAGAATACGCCTCCCGGTCCATGATCATGGATACCTGAAACAGGGTATGCAACTGCGTGCCGGAAATGAGATCGGGAAAGTCCTGTTTCAGGGCATAGACCTGCCCCAGTCGGGTTCGGATTGCATTCTGGATATCGCACTCTTTTGCAGTGCGTCATGGGTGATGGACCGGTTCAGGCCGGTTTCCAGCCTGACCTTGAAATCTGCCAGAACCGCTGTCAGATACGCGCCGGCATGGGGCGTGTTCAAAACGGCCGGAATCCCCACATCGATCAGAAATCCGGTCGATACATTGATCCGCCAGATGTCGGAAAGCCGCTGAATTGAATCACAGGTGTGCGGAAACACCATGCCATCCAGAAAATCCAGCTTGCCGGACAGCGCGTCCTCCAGCACACCCCGAATCAGACTGCAACTGTATGCCTGAAGATGGGCATCGGCCAGACTGATCGACCCGTATCCGCTGAAAATTCGAAACGGCAGCGCACCGGCGGCAGTGATAATTTCCTCCGGTGCGTATGAACACATATATCCCACAACCGGTCTGCCGGTTTCGGCCTTCCAGTCCCGGGCGTAATCGCCGGGAGACGATACAATGTCATCAAGTGGTTGAAATAAATCGGTCATGGAAGTTTTTTCATCCTTCAGTCTTCAGTCTTTTCAAAAACCTTTCCACCTGCTTTTCAAAATACGGCAGATCCTGGGTTGCCATCTGAAGCGCGCGTTTGGCAGCAGCCAACGCCTCTTCCCATCTGCCGGCAGCGGCATAACTTTCTGCCAGAGTATCCAGCAGTTGTGCGGAATCATTCAACGAAACCGCCTTTTCAGCCAGTTGAATGGCGGTTGTCACATCCCGGAACCGGTGATCCTCGCAGGTTGAAAGAAGCCATGCCAGATTGTTGAGCGCTGTGTGATTATCGGGATTGATTTCAATGGCTTTATGATAGGCCAGTCGGGAGCGGAACCAGTCTTTTCGGGTATAATACAGATCGCCCAGAAAAGTCTGGAGTTCAGAATTTTCCGGGTTCCGTTCAATTTCTCCCAGAACAATTTTTTCAAAAAAATGCCGGTTCAGATCTCGTCCGGTTTCGCCGAAATTCAGTGCATATCCCAGAAACCCCATTCCCAGGATGACACAGGTATAGCCGATCAGACTCTTTCGAAGTTTCCGGTCATGACGGAGAATCCAGGATCGATCCCGTTCACACCGCCATAAAAAATCAATCCGCTCCGCAATACTGAAATGATGCCAGTTGGGTTTGTCCAACGGTTGAACGCTGGTAAACCCGATTTTCTCCAGTGTTCGGATCAGGGGCGCGGATGTCTCGAAAAGTGTAAAGACATAGGCATCTGCCTGGCGCTCGAAATTGCGCATGAAATAACCAAATCCGTACCGGAAATAGACCAGAAACAACAGAATGGTACATCCGGTGGATATTGCGGATGTCAGGGCTGAATGATCGATTTTCCGGAATGGCAACAGGTCAATCAGGGGCCTGGCATAGATCACCGCGTAAAGGATCAGGTCAAACATCGCAAAGGAAATCACCATGTAACCGGCAAAGAAGAAAAGATAAAACAACAGGTGCTTTTTTTTGATATGACCAATTTCATGGGCCACCACGGCTTCAATTTCATCCGGGCTCAGAACCTGCAGCAGGGATCGGGTGACCAGGAGATACCGGAAACGTCTGACCAGTCCCATGACACCGGCGGTAATCATCTGCCCGCCAAAAATGGGCCAGTACATGATTTCGGCACAGGAAAATCCGGCCCGACGAAACAACCGTTCGATCCGGTCCCGCATATAGCCCGGCTCCAGTGGGGTGCATTGCCAGAATTTTTGAATCATGGCCGGGCCCACGATGGCGGCGGCAAAGAGAAAAATTGCAAAATATATGATCTCGCCTTCCGGCGTTTTCATCCATTTGCCAGGCTGCTCGAATGGAAGCGCCAGAATCAGGTCGGATATGCCGGAAAGAACCAGCCAGGGCAGATATACCGGAACGCTGAAATAGGTCTGAGAGCGAATGTATTCACCAAGACTTGAATCTGTCTGGTAAAGGATGCGATAAACCGGATGGGCGACTGTCCAGATCAGGGTCATGTAACCCAGAAAAATCAGGATGAAGAGAAGTGCTTCAAGGGTGGGAAAGCGGGCAAGCAGGGGAACACGGCCCGTGAATACCGACAGGTTCAGGATGTAAATATCCACCGCAAACAACATGATGGCGAGAATTGAATGGCGGGTCAGTCGGGAATGGTACTGATTGTCCAGAATCATGCGGGGTGTTTGATGAATCCGCTTTTCCAGACGCCGAAACACGATCCGGGTGGCGACTGCAAACAGGAGATGCAACAACACAAACAGGCCAAACGTCTCTGGTCCGGAAAATGCCGGAGATTCAGGTGTGTGATACGTGGTGTAAATCAGGAGAACAATGATGAAATAGAGAAACTGTTCAAACACGCATCAGCCTCATTTTTTGCTCCAAATTGTCATGAAATGGCCCCACGGATTTTGTCATCTGCCGATTTTATGGTTTTGGGTTTCCGCTTCACCGGGTTGGGGTGAAAATACCGGTCTTTCTCGCTGTAAATGCACCCGCAGTATTGCTGGCGGTACATATTGAGCCGTTTTGATTCGGTGATACCATCTTTCCAGCCCACCCGAAAATCCCGGTAGATAAACGGAATGCCGGTTTTTCCGGCAAGGGATTCACCAATCGCCCTGATCCGGTCGTGCTGTTGAAACCGGCTGTAAAGCAGAGTGGAAGAAAACGCATCAAACCCGTTATCGCGGGCCAGTTGAACCGTTGCCTTCAGTCGGGACAAATAACATGTCTCGCAACGGCTGGATTCCCGGTACACCGCACCGCGCAAAAATCCCTCCAGATCATAACCGGTTTGATAGATGACCGGCAGTTGAATGGTCCCGGCATACTGTTTCAGGGTGTCTTCCCGTTTTTGGCATTCGGTAAAGGGATGAATGTTGTGACGGTAGAAAAAACCATGCACCTCCATTCCCTCTTCCCTCAGAACCCGGACCGGATAAATGGCGCATGGCCCGCAGCAGGTATGCAGCAGCAGTTTCATGACCGGTCTCCAAAAATGGCCGTGCCAATGCGCACCAGAGTGGCGCCTTCTTCAATGGCCACTTCAAAATCATGGCTCATGCCCATCGAGAGTTCGGTCATGGAAACTCCGGGAATACCCAGACTCCGAATCTGATCCGAAAGTGTTTTGAGAGATCGGAAAAATGGCCGAACCTGCTCCGGATCATCGTCATAGGGTGGCATGGTCATAAGTCCCTGTATCCGGACATGGGCCAACTGGCTGATTTCTTGAATCAGGGGAATTGTCCCGCCGGAGTCTGCACCGGATTTGGACGCTTCCCGGGCAATGTTCACCTGAATCAGGATACTCTGAATTTTATCATGTTTCTCCGCTTCCCGGTTCAGTTCTGTTGCCAGGCGCAACGAATCAACCGTATGAATGAGATCGAACTGCCGGACCGCATATTTGGCCTTGTTGGTCTGAAGATGTCCAATGAAATGCCAGGAAATGGGCAAATTGGCAAGTGCCTGAAATTTTTCCCGGGCCTCCTGAATATAATTTTCACCAAACACGGTCAGACCGGCATCAACCGCATCTCTCACCCGCTGGACCGGCAGGGTTTTGGTAACCGCCACCAGCCGGATATGATCCGGATTCCGGCTGACGCGGTTGGCCGCCGCCCGAATCCGCTGCATGATGTGTGCGAGTCTCTGTTTCATGATACGTGGCTTTTCAGAAAAAGTATTTTCTCAAAACGTTGTTTTGACACTCCTGTTTGAATGAAGGGGCAGAGTGGCAAAGGGACAAAGCGTACCTGGCGGGAGCCGATGCTGCTGGATAGCATCGATGCCATTGCGGAAAAACCGGCTGAGCGAATTTGCCGAAACTTTGCCCCTTTGCCACTTTGCCCCTGGTCCCTATATCCCTGTTCCCTTTGCCCCTTTTTCCTTATTGATCCTGAAATGTGATGATGCCTTCCCGAAGCAGCGCCGTCATCAGTTCACACACCGGCAGTCCAATGACATTGGTGTAGGAACCGTAAACCGCCTGAACCATAAGCGCCCCGATGCCCTGAAGCGCATAGGCCCCGGCCTTGTCAAAGGGTTCATCTGTCCGGATATACCAGTCGATTTCCGAATGTGACAGGGGCTTGAACACAACATCCGTGGATACGCATTCCCCGATGTGCCGGTTTTCTGCAACATGGTGAAGCGAAAACGCGGTCAAAACCTGATGGGTCCGGCCGCTGAGGTTGTTCAGCATCTGCCGTGCCGATGACGGAGAATCGGGCTTTCCCAGAATCTGGTCATCGATCACCACGATGGTATCCGCGCCAATGACCCAGGCGTCCGGATTCTGCCCGGCAATCTCCATGGCTTTTTCTTTGGCCAGAAGCATGACGGTTTCCCGGGGCGGCAACACCGGAACCGTGGATTCATCGAATGTGGGTGGCTTGACCACAAAATCGAGGCCTGCCTGCTTGAGCAGATAGCGTCTTCGGGGAGATTGGGATGCCAGAATGAGCGGATGTCGGGTCTTCAGGAACATGTGGATAACTGGTTTCAGTTTGTGAGTTTTGGTAAAAGGTCGTGTCGTTTCCGGTATATTGACAGTCGGGTGTCAGGAAGTCGCAACGGGCAGCGACATCCTCATCCCTGACCCCTGATTTGATCATACCATACCTCTCCAATGCTTTACAAGCCGGAGGAATGCCCGGTTACAAGGCCCAGTTTTTGGGCCTGTTCCCACATCTGTCGGGCCATGCGCACCGTGGCGCTGTCAATCATTCGGCCATCCACGGCAACAGCGCCCCTGCCTTCTTTTTGGGCCTGACGGTATGCATCCAGCACTTTGCCGGCACGGTCGATATCTGCCGGAGATGGGGAAAATACGGCGTTGATGAGTTCAATCTGGTCCGGATGAATGGCCCATTTGCCATCAAACCCCAGACTGCATGTCATGACCGCCGAACGGCTGAGACCCTCACGATCCCTGAAGTTGCCATAAGGCGAATCGATGGCCAAAAGCCCTCTGGCTTTTGCGGCTGTCACAATGCGGCTCATGGCATAATGCCAGCGATGTCCGGGGTAGATATCGGCTTCATTTTCCCCATGACCGGAAATGGAAACCAGACGGGCCCCGATGGATGCCGAAAAATCCGCAATTCCAAAAACCAGGGAAATCATGCGCGGGCTGGCAGCCGCAATTTCCCGAACATGCTCCAGACCTTCCGCCGATTCGATGGTGGCCTCAATGCCAATCACATGATCGCTCCCGCTGTTCATGGCAATGCCATCCAGCATGCGGCTGACAAAATGGATTTCTCCGGCAGTATGCACCTTGGGAATGACCACGGCATTCAATTTCTGACCTGCGGCTTCCGCCACTTCCAGGAGATCCCGGTATCCAAACGGGGTATCCAGGCCATTGATTCGCACCGTCAGTGTTTTCCCGTTCCAGACTGTCCGGCTCAGGGACTGAATGATGGTTTCTCTGGCCTGAATCTTGTTGTCAACCGGAACGCTGTCCTCCATGTCCAGCATGATCACATCGGCCTGACTGGCGCGCGCCTTTTCGTGCATTTTTTCCATGTGTCCGGGAACCGACAGTATGGAGCGTCTGATGGACATTGGATATCCTCCTCGATGGTCACACATTGATTCCGTATCCGTATCGGGATACAGAATGGTATCGGTATTGATCCTCCCCCCCTGTAGGGGCGACCGGCCGGTCGCCCCTACGATCGCCTATCGGGATATCGATTCGTATTGTTATAGACTTTCAGAAAATTAATTTCGCAAGGCAGCAGGGAGGGAATAGGCCTTTTTCGGCCATTCCCGACCGATAACGCAGCGAAATTNNATTATTTTTCTGAAAGTCTATATTGATTCTATCCCTTTAACACAGTATGTAATGAAAAAAAAGGCTGAACAGTCCCGATAACCCGCTTGACTTCCGGAGTCCTGATTCATGAAGATTTCAACTGGCGCACATATGATGCAGGGTGCAACGCGTCTGGCAACCATTGTGGCGGTCCTGGCCAGACACGGTATCGCCGGCATGTTTGAAAAACGCTTTGGCCAGGCAGCCGGTTATGAAACAGACGACCCATGGCTTGCCAGTACCAGAATCACCCCCAGGCATCTGCGTCTGGCCCTCGAGGAACTGGGACCCTCTTTTATCAAACTGGGACAATTGATGAGTACACGGGCCGATATATTCCCTCCCGCCTGGATCGAGGAGCTGATCCGGCTTCAGGATCAGGTCCCCCCCATCCCGTTTCCTTTGATTCAGCGAATTATCGAGCACGAGCTGAACCGGCCGTTAAATGACATATTCCGCTCAATCGAACCAAAGGCCATTGCCGCCGCATCGGTGGCGCAGGTTCATGCGGCGGTTCTGATGACCGGCGAAGCGGTTGCCGTCAAGGTCATCCGGCCCGGAATCCGGAAAAAAATTCAGCAGGATATTCGGGTGATGGCGGCGTTGGCCAGACAGTTTGAAAGCCTGTCCGAATCCGGCCGGCTGGTGGGTGCGGTCAATGTGGTCCGGGAATTTGAACGAACGGTTTTCAAGGAACTTGACATGTTTATCGAGGCCGGTAACATGTCCCGGTTTGCCCAGAATTTCCGGAAGATCGATGAAATTCATGTCCCGGAGGTATTCTGGGATTATACCAGCCGCTCGGTTCTGGTCATGGAATATGTGTCGGGTGTAAAAATGGATCAGGTGGACGCGATCCGCGACATGGGAATCGATCCGGAAGATATTGCGCTGATCGGCCTGAGATCCTTTTCCCGCCAACTGATGCAATTTGGATTTTTTCATGCAGACCCCCATCCGGGAAACACCATCGTCATGCCCGATGGACGGGTCGGACTGGTGGATTTTGGCATCATCGGCTATCTGGATAATGCGGCCATGCGTCAGGTTGCCGAACTGTTTCTGGGATTTGCCGAACACGATTATGACCAGATTGTCGGTGCCTTGCACCGTGCGGAAATCATTGATGGGGATTTGGCCAAAAATTCCGAGTTTCTGGCGGATTTAAAGGATGCATGCGAAACCTTTTATGGGCGGAGTCTGAAAACCATTTCGGCCCGGGATGTGTATGACCAGATCATGAAGCTGGTGCTTGCCTGGCATATTCGCCTGCCCAGAAATATCCTGCTGATTTTAAAAACATTTATTCAGACAGAAGCCCTGGGGAAAATTCTGGGAAGCTCTGCCAGTCTGCTGGAACAGGCCAGGCCCTTTGCCCGCAGGCTGGTAATGAAGGGATACGAAGCCCACAAGATTTCAAAAACCATTGGAAAGGATTTTCAGGATTTATACACCCATGCCCGGGAAATTCCCCGATGGACCAACACCATTTTAAAAAAACTGTCCGAGGGTAAACAGGAGATCGAAATCCGGCACAGCGGATTTCAGAATCTGGACGACAGGCTGGAAAAAGGCATCAACCGCCTGACCATTGGGCTGATTGTTGCGGCTTCCACCATTGCAGGCTCCCTGGTTCTGAACTCGTCCCAGAAGATATTCGAGTTCACGGTTGATTATTTGGGACATCATACCCTTTCTGCAACCGGTATTCTGGGCATGACCGGCTATGTGATTGCCACCATTCTGGGGTTATGGCTGTTCATTTCCATTTTCAGATCCGGAAAGATGTGAGGATGGGATAGATAAGGCTATAGACTGAAGACTGAAGACTGAAGGATGCATACAGGATGGTGCATGGCTTCTGACAGGATGACTGATCGAAACCGGTTTGTTGCAGGATGATGATTCCTCAAAAAAACGGGATTGGGCGTCTCTGCCCAATCCCGGTCATATATCAATGATAAAATCAGCAACAACAGCAACTGTCAACATGGCATCCACATGGATCGGTGTAACACCCGCATGCGCATGGATCGATGACATAACAACAACAACTGTCAGAATCCGCCATTTCACGGCTGCTTTTTTCCTTGTCGTCACGGGTTACGGTTTCATCAGTGTTCATAGCTGTCACCTCCCTCTACAATTTCTCAAATTGACATGGTGTCTTTGAGAATGGAATTCAATCCATTTGGCTGCCATTCATAGTGGGTTCAAAATACATGTATTCAAAAAAAATCCCGAATGACAGCCTTTTTAGTTGAAAAGTAATTCTCGAGACGGGATATGTCAATCGAAACCGATTGAGGAGAATTTTTAAATCGTAAACATTTTTTTCAAATCAGGAGGAAAAACATGAAAAATCTGATCATGGCCGGCATAATAACCGTTTTTTTGATGGGATGCACCCAGGAGACACAGAATCAGTTCACCCGAAATATTCAGAACTGGACCGGGACAAACGGTGTTCTGGATATCTACGCCGGTGACAAGCTGGTCAAACGCTTCATCAAGGTTGACAAGCTCTCCACCGCGTATGGAACCCAGGACAAAACCCCCCGGTCCTACCGGTTCGGGTATGGATACATGGATGATAATCAGAATTTGAAGGTCGATGCCGGAGAGAAAAAAGTGTATTTCGAATTCAGCGATTTTTCCACAAATTATATTTTTTATGAAAATCCGGAGTAAGGATCATTATCCACCTGTCATGCGGGTGATGACACGGATCTCATCCCCTTCATTGATTACGGTGCAACCATCTTTCCGGATTCCATTGACAAATGCCATCAATTTGAGAGGGGCCGGAATCCGGAGACAGTCGATCACCTGATCCAGTGTATGACCCGGCGGGACATCCAGTTCCATTTCTGAAACGTACATCCGAATGACGCCAGCCGGTTTGACAATAATCCGCATGACATCAGTCCTGCCATATCAAACCGGCTTCCCTGTCCATTCCACAGGCTTCCAGGGCTGCCCGTGTCGGCAAACCTTTTTCAGGGTCCATTTCCATCAGCCTGTAAAACTGCGCCTTCATGCCGTCGAAGTTGATTTCAATCCCTTCCGGTTCGCCATCCCGGGCCGGTTCCAGGATTCTGGGCGTCAGAACATCGTCTTTGGCGGTTTGTCCATACCGATGATTGATGAGCCGCTTCAAATAAAAAATCCGTTTTCCCGCCAGCATCATATCCGCTATTGTCCAGCCGTATCCCGCAACACTGTTGAACAGATGCACCCATTCCGGAATGGCGATTTCCCGGTCTGCAAACTGACAGAAGCAGGCACTGTTTTCAATGGATCCCAGGGCCACGGCAATGACAGCGGTCTCCGCCTTGTGGGTATCGGTTTTGGGTTCCAGTTCATACTCGAAACCGATTTCCGGATAATAACACGCCCCCATTTCCATAAACAGCATGGGGAATGCCACATGACAGGCCCCTCTCGGACTGATCGCATAGGTCAGGGCCAGACCATGTCCACCCCCTCTGGATCATGGGCCGGGATCTCCAATCCTTTGCTGTGTGCCGTGTAATCGCTGCCTTTGCCAATTGAAGCTGCGGCTGCCGCACTGCCCAGAGACAACAACTGCCCCAGATTGCCACTGCGGCTGACAATGGCCGGAATCACCCGGTCAATGACCGTTGCCATATCCCCCCACAGCAGTTCGATGCCATCCGTATCGGCCAAGGTCAAATCGGCTTTTTCAAAGGCTTCCATGGCCCAGGCAATGGTGGCGCCGGTCGTGATGGTATCGAGCCCCAGATCGTTGCGGAGCCTGCCCGTCTTGCAGCAGGCTGCCAGGTCCATGCTGCCGATCAGTGATCCCAAAGAGACAATGGTTTCATATTCCGGTCCGGGGCCATCGGGAATGGCAAACGGTCCTTCTTTTATTTCCACATTCCGCTTGCAGGCGATGCCGCAATACGCACTGGCATGGGTTAAACAGGTTTCAGTCAACACGCTGCCGGTCAGGGCTTCTCCCATTTCCTGCCAGAAATTGGAGGTGAAATTCTTGATCGGCACATCCCCGCTGTAAACCCCGCCTTCCAGATTGGCGGCAGTCCCATTGACATGCAGCACATCCGATGCCAGGGCTTCCCGAATTTTTGTATTCAATTCCTGTCGCAGCGGCTCAAACGTGTCGGGATCGCTGATCTGCATTGTTTTTGAAAAAGCCTTGACAACAATGGCCTTCAAATTTTTGGCGCCCATGACAGCCCCGAATCCGGCCCGGCCAAACGCATGATGGGCCTCGTTGAGGATTGCCGCATACCGGATTTGATTTTCCCCTGCAGGACCGATCACCAATGTCCGCCAAGACTTTCCAAACCGGTCCTTCAAAGACCGGTTCACATCCCCAATCCCTTTTCCCCGATACGCTGCGGCAGATTCCAGGCGGATGGCATCATCCTCGATGATCAAGAGGACGGGTGATTCGGCTTTTCCTGTCAGAACAATTCCGTCAAATCCGGCATACCGAAGCTCTGGAGCAAAATATCCGCCACAGGATGAATCGCCCCAGTTTCCGGTCAGTGGGGATCGTCCAGCCACACTGAATCGGCTAGCGCCGGAAAGCTTCAATCCGGCAAAGGGCCTGTTCATAAATAGTGTTTGAACGAAAACT
>DFZE01000255.1:0-5290 GCA_002382065.1 Desulfobacteraceae bacterium UBA4064 | reverse complement strand
TTGTTTCGGATTTCGCGCTTCGAATTTCGAATTTTAAGATACAGAGAAAGGGTTTCCGTTCAGGCACTAAATATCAACATGGCCTCGGGTGACAGGGGATCGGCCTGAATCGGGCCACGGTCCCAGAAATATTTGGCCGCCAGTCCGCTGCCGCCAATATAGGCCAGATAATCTGCCTCCGGAAGTGATTCGATCCGAATTGTACCGGACGTCAGATCCACCTGAATGATTTTACCGGTGGCGCCTTTCATATGGGAAACCCTTTCCAATCGGTTTATTCATGCAAAGGATCAGGCAATTCACATGAAAAAAAATCCCGGGTCGGGATGTTTGTAATTTGCATGGATGAAAAGGATATACATGATAAATTTCTATTCTGTTTTTTTCATTATCCTGTCAATCCTGTATTTCCATGTGAATATGTTTTTTGTTGAACGGACAAACCGGCTATCGCAGAATCTTGTCTTCCCACCCCAGCTCCTTCAGAACCCCTTCATACATTTCCGCAACTTTCTTGAGCTTTGGGGCCAGTTTCAAAAGTCCGGTTGCCCAGCCCTTGACCCGGATTTTTTTTCGGGTAATGGCCATGACCGGGTTCAATTTGTTGGACCAGGAGCGATGCGCATCATCTGCTGACAAACTCATGATCATATCCGGTTCTTCCGTTGGCTTTCCCGGACCGACATTCAGCACCCCGTTTCGGGAATCAACCCAGAAACAACATTGATGCTGTCGATTCGGGCATCCTGAACAATGTTGTCAAAAACACCAGCCAGTTTCAGATCCGATTTTTCAATGGCGTCAACCATCATCCCGGCCACGCCGGCCCTGGTGACGCCCTGATCCGTAATCAGCAGGGCACTGCTGCCTCCCAACTGTTTCATTTCAAAACCCAGTTCAGAACGAATACCCGGCCCGTACATGATTCTGGGATGGTTGGACCAGGCAAAAAATGGATTCAATTCCATATCAGGAAATTTCATGTAAACCTCCTGTAACCGGTGAGTGGGTCGAAAAACATCGAACATCGACAAATTGAATCTGATTCAAAATTATAATGATCTTTAATCAAATTATCACCCCAATTGTAAAAAGTCAAGCAGAAGGCCCGGCCATCCCCGACCGATAACGCACCCGATCTATTGCCCCCCAAATTCGCTATTATCAGCCTATTTTCAGAAAATAATTACAAATTCGGGTAGTTCCCATTCATCACGCAGACGCTTCAGATTATTCCGCAACAGGATCATCTGTATTTCGACAAAAAAAATGATTCGAATTGCGATAGCATCGGTTAACGCCGGATGCCATGTTCTTCTTCGGCTAAAGGTTTCAAGATAAAAATTTTGGGTGCGTTATCGTTCGGGGATGGAATTTGACACGATATCCCAGATGGGATATATTCTATGTGTAATTTTTAATTATTTTAATGGAGAGATCGTAGATGAAAACACAAACGACCATCAGAATAGAACAGCAAAACTTTGTGCAAGCCAAAGAAATTTTAAAATATTTGGGCTTAAGCTATTCAGAGGCGGTCAATATGTTCAACAATATGGTTGTATGCCATAGAGGGCTACCATTTGATGTCAAAATCCCAAATGATGAAACGCTGGCTGCAATGGCGGAAGCAAAGTGTCTTGACGGCGATTTTGTTTCCATTGATGATTTCAAGAAACAGCCTTCATGAAACTGTTCAGGACCAAAGCCTTTAAAAAAGATTATCAGAAACTTAAAATGACTGATAATCAATATGCGAAATACATTCGGTTTTTATCCCTGATGTTGGAAGGGAAAGAATTGCCCATTGAGGCCAGGGACCACAGTCTTATTGGAAATCATTCCGGCTTTAAAGAATTTCATGTGGGTGATGATCTGTTGGTCGTGTATTGCATCGAAGATGACGTTATCCGCTTAACCAGAGTCGGCACCCATTCCCAGATTTTTAAATAATCATCCAAAACCCATCGAGTAGTGAATTCCTTCATCCCGTTGATTTATACTTTTTCAAAAACTGTCAAAAATCAGGGAAATGGCAAACGTGTACCTTCCACCGCGCTGACGGATTTGTATTTGCCGGTGAGCCAGTTGGACATATCGGAAACATACCATTTGGAAAAACGCCTGTCCGACGGCCCTCCGGCCATGTTGGTATGAAGCGTGTCTTCGGAAAGATCGGCAACCATTCGAAATGAGGCACAGAATGTGGTGGTTCTTCCGCCGCTGCGATAAATCTGACCCTGATGCGGGGTTGCCCGTCCACCAATCATGGTAATCGGCCCTTTGTCAAATCCCAGAAATCTGGGCAATTTATCACCAAAAAGAATATGGCTCATGGTGACCCGCCGAACGTGTCCCCAGGGCAGGGGATCAATTTGTAACGCTTGTTCGGCGACACTTCGGAAAATCTCGTTCCGGTGATGGCCCGCAAACCAGGCGGGACAAACCCGCTGATTCCGTGGCGGCGTTTGGGAACAAGGCCGGACATCTGATAACCGATATTCCCCTGCAAATCAGCCAGAACCCAATTCCAGGATGTCTCCAACTTTCCCAGATGGTTCATTCCCTCTGTCACTGTTGCAGCGTTTCGCATATGAATGGCACTGGTCAAACTGTCACTTCCGGATTCGGCAGAAGCCCATCGGGTCGCCAGATAATACCCTTCCTGAAAGGGATCTCCATCCAGAACGCCATGATCGTTTTCATAAAAAACGAGTGTCACCGGCTCCTTTTTCTTTCTTTTGATGATCTCTGTTCGGATACGAAACGCTTCCCATCGATCTTCTCTCAGATATTTGCCATCCCGGCATTGCTCGACCCAGGAATCGATGCCATCTGCAAAAGAATACGTGACACCCCAGGCCAGATCGGCGTTTCTTCCGACCAGAATACCAGGGGTACCGGGCATGGATGCGCCCATGACATACTGACCGTTCAGGGTGGCGGCCATTTCACACCAGACATTGGGAAGCCGGTTGGTTTCCACATGGGGGTCATTGGCCAGAATGGGTTTTCCGGACCGGGTTTTACTGCCGGATATGACCCAGTTGTTGGATGCCATCATTCGGGGAACTGCGATATTCCACAGAACAGTTGGTGGGACAATCCGTTCCTGAAGCTGTATTTTCTGAATCATATCCGGCTCAAATTCGTTCAGAATACCCGGAAACAGTTCTTCAAGCATATCCCGGGAAATTCCTGCCTGCACCATTTCAACAAACAGCCTCTCCATTTCTCCCTGTGACTGGGACAGGGTCAGATAGCCGATCATCCGGGAAATCATCACCGTATCTTCCGGATTCCATTTTTCCGGCTTGACACCCATGAGTTTCAATTCCCACGGATACCTGTCTTTCAGTCCGTCATCGATTCCCCGGCAATACGACAGAAGAATTTCTTTTTCCCGGAGACCCAGTTTCCCGATCTCCTTGTCGGTATGCTTCATCCAGTTCATTTTACGAAAAAACCGGTCAATATCGAGCGTGGTTTCACTGGAATCCAGCAGCTCGGAGGCTCTTCCCTGACCGAGAATTTTCATCAGAAGCAATTGCAGTCCCCGATCCACGGCATGGACAACGCCCATGCAAAAATAGAGTTCCAGCTCATCTTTGGCGTCTATATGCGGAATACCATTGGAATCCCGCCATATACATGTATAAGATTTCATTTGTCTCCGGTGATAATGAACGCTAAAGCCCCATGACCGTATCAAGCCCCCGATGAAGCCCGACCAGACTGGATACGTTGCGAATGGCAAGCAGCGCGCCATCGACATATGGCCTGGCGCTGGAACCGGATTCATGACGGATAATCAGCTTTTGATCCGACATGCCAAAGATGATTTCCGTGGACAGAACATATCCCGGAAGCCGAATCGCATGGACCTGGGTTCCGGAAACGGTTGCGCCCCGCGTATCTTTGGGGCCCACCATATCATCCAGTGGCACAGTCACAGCGGCGTCACCAATCCGGGATAACCGGAACGCCAGTTCCCGTGCGGTCCCGCTGGGTGCATCCACCTTGGTATCATGCGCATAGTCGATAATTTCCCGGTGGGGAATGTATTTGGCGGCAATTTCGGCAAACCGCTGCATCAGCACAACCGTCAGGGCGAAATTTCCACAGGCCAGCACACCCCGATTCTGTCGTCTGGCGACTGCATCGATTTCCGCAAAATCTTCTTCGGTCAGACCGGAAGTGCCAACCACAACATGCGCACCCCGATTCAGCCCGGTCAGAATATTGTGCCTGGCGATATCGGGTTTTGTATAATCCACCAGCACATCACATGGATTGGTCAACGCCTCTTCAACAGAGGCATATATCCCGCATGTCAGTCGGGATTCGGCCAGCACATCTCCCAGTATTTTTCCGGAATGTGTCCTGGATACGGTTGAAACCAGCGAAATGTCTTTTGTCGAGGCAATCGATCGCGCCAGCTCGGAGCCGGCCCATCCGGTTGCACCGGCCAAACAGAGTTTTATAGTCATGACAGTTTTTTCCCCCCGCAGTAAAAAATTGTGACTAATCGATTAAATATGTCTTTCACGGTAACCCCTCATAGCGCAATACTGAATTCTGCCTGTTCAATCACGCAGGAATGCCCACCATATATAAAAAATCAGGAACATCCAGGACAGAATGCAGATTACATAGGACCACCAGTCGGTTGGTTTTTCGGTCCGGCCGGTTCGAGGGTTGTATTTTCCAACCTTTCGACCGCATGAATAGCATTGTGTGTCGTCAAACCCTAGGGAAGCATGGCAATAAGGGCAATTTTTATTTTGTAATTTATTTGGATCTTTGGGCATATTCTGTTCCATATTTTTTGGCGTTGTTTGTTGTAACTTCAATTACCCGGGGTGTTCCACCCGTGCCCTTGCCCGTGAGCGCGCCCGTGCACGTTTTTTCTATGGTTTATACGACAATCTCTGCATCATCCTGATTTATTGAGAAGTTACGGTTTGTTTTGGAATTTACCGCTATATCCAGAGGTTTGGCGGTTCTTCAAGGCACCAGCCGCAAACCCGGCCTACGATGGCTGAAGATCATTTTCCCATGTTTCGCGTATTTCGTGGTTAAAAAGTATTTTCACGGTAAATATCAAAACCGGCTGAAACTGAACCGGTAGAAGAACTATTTTTGTGATCCTGGCCTGAAAACGGATATACAGTTCTCTTGTGCTTGACAACCCGATGTGAAAACGTTACAAAATCCAACAAAAAATATCAGGTTGGCCTGGGTGGCGGAACAGGTAGACGCAAGGGACTTAAAATCCCTCGGACGCAAG